>CAYJHL010000060.1:0-9696 GCA_964369585.1 uncultured Treponemataceae bacterium
CATTTAACAGGTGATGCCGATGATGGCGAAGATAAAATGCTTAATACCGCAAAAGAGCGCGGTCAGTCAGTTTTAGAAGTGGCAGAGTTTTACACAAAAGCTTTTTATAACGATATTGATAGGTTAAATATTAGACGCCCTGATATTGTATGTAAGGCAACCGATCATATCCCAGAAATGATTGCACTTATAGAGCAGTTAGAAAAAAAAGGCCACACGTACATGGCTGGGGGAAACCTTTATTTTGATATTTCTACCTTCGCTGATTATGGAAAGCTTGCAAACATTAATCTTGATGACTTAAAAGCAGGGGCAAGAATTGATGTTGACGAAAACAAACGAAACCCGTACGATTTTGTGTTATGGTTTACAAAAAGTAAATTTGAAAATCAAGCACTTGTATGGGACTCACCATGGGGAGTAGGATATCCAGGTTGGCACTTAGAATGCTCTGCTATGAGTATGAAGTACTTAGGGGAATCTTTTGATATTCATACTGGTGGTATAGACCATATTCCAATTCATCATACAAATGAAATTGCTCAAAGTGAAGGAGCCACAGGGAAAAAGTGGGTAAACTATTGGCTTCATAACGAATTTCTTGTAATGTCAAAAAACAAATCAGGCTCAAGTGAAAAGATGTCAAAGTCATCTGGTGGATTTTTAACATTACAAACATTGGTTGAAAAAGGATACGATCCTTTAGATTATAGATTTTTCTTACTTGGTGGACACTATCGAAGTCAACTTGCATTCTCATGGGATGCTATGGACAGCGCAAAAAATGCTCGCAAAACACTAACTCAACGTTTAGAGAAGGTTATTGCGCAAGCAATAAGCGAAGGTATGTCCATTGAAGATATTAAAAACCTTAGCAAAAAAGAAGATATTTCGCTTTTTACACAAAACCATTATTCAGAGGAAGCTGCAGCATTTTTACAAGCATTTACTGTAGCTGTAGAGGATGATTTATCAATTCCTCGTGCATTATCTCAATTACAAATGGCAGTAAAATCTAAAAATCTTAGTGCAAAAGAAATTATACTACTTGTTTCTCATATGGACTTTGTTTTAGGCTTATTACTTATCGAAAATGCATTAAGTAGCTACGAAACTAAAGAAAATTCAGTGCGATCACTTGGTGAAAGTACTGGAGATGCGGAAATTGATGCTCTTGTATTAGAAAGAAATACAGCAAAAAAAGAAAAAAATTATTCCCGTTCAGATGAAATACGTGATATACTAAAGGAGAGAGGAATTGTACTGACAGATACACCTGACGGTACAACATGGACGCGCGTTGAAAATTAATTTTTTGTAAAATTTATTAGTTTTCTTGTAACTTTTGGGAGCTTGCTTTGTTTGATACACAGATATGCGTTGATAAAGAAACTGATTTTAGAAAGATTTATGATGCCAACATTACTTTATTGTTAAAGGTTGCCGGACGAATCGTTAATGACTCTGATGTTGCAGAAGATCTTGTGCATGACTCTTTAATAAAGATGCATGAGCGTTCTCTTGTATTTCCTTCGATGGATGATGTAAAATATTGGTTGTTACGGGTTGTTAAGAATGCCGCCTTGAATTATGTAAAGCGAAAAAATCGTGAAAAATTGGCATACGAAAAAATTATTAAAACCGAACGCCACGAGATGGAAACGGGTGAAACGAATTTATTAAAAAACGATGCGCAAAGGCGTATAAAAGAATCATTGGAAAAACTTCCTTTGAATTTAAAAGTTGTGTTAATACTGAGAGAATATGCCGAATTAAATTATAAGGAAATTGGCAAAATCTTGGATATTTCGGAGGGAAATGTGAAGGTTCGAGTATTTAGAGCCAGAGAACAGTTAGCAAAGTTAATAGGAGATGAAGATGTCTACTTGCCCAAGTAAAAATATTCATTCATTGTACATTGACAATGAGTTGACTCAATCTCTTAGGCACAAATTTGAAAAACACTTGAGCACTTGTGAAAGCTGTACAGAACAAATTAAAAAATATTCCGCACTACGTAATAATCTTGCATCACTTAATGAGGAATCTGATATTGAGTCTGGTTATGACAGACTTAAGCTTCGGTTACGATATAAAACAACGGTAGCTCCTCATCGCACATATAACATATCTTCATTTATAATGAAGCTTACTCCCGTACTTGCTACAGCAGCCGTAATTGCACTTTTTTTCCCATTCATAAGTAATACTGTGAATGATGCTACTTTTTCTACTCTTTCATCAGGAGTTTCCTTACACGAAAATTATCTTCTTCCTTCGGTAGGTTCCGTTAATGTGGCTCCAATGCAAGTTAAAGGCGTAATTATTGATGAAGAACTGACTTTGGCACGTATAAACTCAAATGCACAAGGCTTGTATACCATTCAACTTGAGGCTTCTAAATTTACTGAAATGGATGTGTTTATGCCTAGTGTTCTAAAAGATGATGAACCAATAGAAATCATTCTTTTTGATTCTCCTGCTGTTGTTTTACATGAAACTGATAACTTTGGATTATCAAATCCAGTATTTTTGCTACGGGAATAAGAATCTTGCGTTTATCTTCTAAAATTAAATATTATTTTCTTAAACATTCTATTGTTCGCTCTATTGTCGTTGTTGGCCTGATATTTGTCATTTTTTCTTTTTTTGCATTTATATTTTCACAAGATAATTCAGAACCTGTTATAGAGGACATAAATCCTGCTGTTGGTGAACCTGGTGATGTAATGACCATTACAGGTAAACATTTTGGAACAAAAGGGGTTGGATCTTCGGTTGAAATAGGTGGAGTACAATTGACTTCTTCATCTTTTTTACTTTGGTCGGATTCCTCAATTAAGGTGGTATTACCTCATAATGTTTCAGATGGTCTTGTATATGTAGAAAATAAAAATGGACGATCAACACCTAGCGTTTTTGCAAATCGCCAAACAATTCCTGTGCCTATTGTGCAAAATACTCGAACAGCAGAACCACTCATTGAATCAGTGCAAACAGCAGGAAACACTATTGGCTCTATTGTGACTATTGATGGAGCCAATTTTGGAACTATAAGAGGATCATCTCAAGTATTGTTTTCTATGGGAGACTCCACTACTACCGGTAAGCGTGATATGATAGCATGTTCTGAATTTGATAAAGATTATCAATTTTGGAGTGATACGCAGCTACAGGTGAGAATACCTGAAGGTGCATCTACAGGACAAATGTATATTCTCACTTCAAATGGGATGAGCTCTGGATACGCGATGACAATTACTAAAAGCATTGGTTCCAAAACATATAGTGGGCTTAGAACCTATACCGTAAACATAAATGCAGATATTACAGAGATAGAGGCGCAAGAACATGAAACACTGACACTTTTTATGCCATTACCTGTTACTAGTGTTTCTCAAGGTTCTGTTACCGTTCTTTCATCAAAACCTGAACCTCAAATGATGTATTCAAATAATTTTGTACATCAGATATCCCAAAATGAAATAACAGCTAAAAAAATAGACTTTGCACATTCATTATCTGTTGGTGTTTTAGGTGTAGCTACGACTGCAAATGTCGGTTCAGTTAAACAGTATTCTGACAATGTTCGAACATTTTACAGTGAATATCTAAAAGCAGATACAATAGTGCCTTCTGATGATCCAATTATTACGGAGCTTGTTACAGATATAATAGGCAGAGAAGCAAACCCTTGGAGGAAAGCTCTTTTACTCTATAACTGGATGATAGAAAATCTTGAAATACTTCCAGAATTAAGGGGTGCTGAATCTCCTGTTTTAAATGCTTTAAGTTCTGAATCTTGCGATGCGTATGAAGCGGCAATTATATACACTGCTATGTTGCGAGCAGCCCAAATCCCTGCCATTACAAATGCGGGGATACTCGTAGATGCTAACTTGGAAAGCCAAAATCATTGGTGGTGTGAATTTTATATTGAGGGCTTAGGGTGGGTGCCTGTAGATCCCGCTTTAGGCGCAGATTTACCGTATGAAGCCTTTCAAAAACCTGAAAATGTTCAAGAGTTTTACTTTGGCAACTTGGATGCACAACATATTACCTTTTCTAGAGGATGGGATAATATGAGCCAAACTCAAATTACAGGAAAAAAAGTGTATAGGCCTAAAACATATGCACTACAGGCAATCTGGGAAGAGTCGACTGAGGGAATTATTCGATATAGTTCTTACTGGCAAAACGCAATGGTAATTGGCGTTTATTAATATTTTATAGGAGAATAATGAATGTCGTGGCAAAATGGTGCCACTCCATTCATTTGGGAGTTTGAAATGCAAACTCTGTATATTTGTCGCTTTTACTTTGAAAAAGCGACATGAAAAAAGCCAAGGTACAAAAACTGAAGTTTTTTTCTTGTCTTTTTATAGGAGAATAATGATATGGTAAAAGTTCTTTCTGTGGGAGGTTCTATTGTTGCTCCCGATAAACCTGATGCAGCTTTTTTGGTAGCTTTCTCAGCTATGGCACGGATGTGGTTGTCTGAACAAGAAGATAGAAAACTTATTTTAGTTGTAGGTGGTGGAGCCCCTGCAAGAGAGTATCAAAAAGTATATGCTGAATGTTCTCGTTTGGCGCAAGGACACACTGCTGAATTCTCTGCAAATGAAGCCGACTGGATTGGTGTAACTGCAACAAGACTTAACGCTCAGCTTTTACGTGCTATTTTTTCTGATATTTGTCCAAATGATGTTGTATACGATCCAACATCTCATTTTGATTTTAATGGGCGTGTACTAGTTGCTGCAGGTTGGAAACCTGGTTTTTCTACCGATACCGATGCGGTCTATTTAGCAGAACGTTTTAATGCAACAACTATTGTAAACCTTTCAAACATTGAAAAAGTATATACTGACGACCCCAAAAAAAATCCTGATGCGAAACCGATTGATGAAATTTCATGGAAAGACTTTCGAAAAATGGTAGGGGATGAGTGGACACCTGGGAAAAATTGTCCTTTTGATCCTATTGCTAGTAAAAAGGCTGAAGAGCTTTCTTTACAAGTAATTTGTGCAGGCGGAAAAGATATAAAAAATATTCAATCTATTTTGGATGAAAAAAAGTTCGTTGGAACAATAATCGGATAGATTAGTACCATGCCATACGGGATAGCATACCTTCAAGTTTTATTCCGTATTGCATGTCTGCAGCCCAAGTACCCGCTAAACCATGTACTGTAGGTGCTTTACCTTTCGGGTTTACCCATTTATAACGTGGATCAATAAGGGGCATATGTAAGGGTTCTGGACTACCATACGCTTTTAAATGTTGTATATGAGCTCTTACTCCCTCTTGTTCTGTTGCAAACACATTTCCACGCTGAGTTTCATCTATTGCGCCAAGTCCGCAAAAATTATTCATGTCTTCTGTTACTAATCCCCCAAAACGCAAGAAACCTGTTTCTAAACACATTTGAGCAAAGGCAACATCTGCATTAACACCTTCATATTCTGCTTCTTCTCTATAAAGTGCTGCAAGTCGGTCAACTTTTTCTTTGTTTGCGCTTGGATTTTCTGTCATAAAAAATGCGCTTAATGATTGTGCTGATTTTATTCCTTCTCCCATCAAATTCATTGACGGAAGGCTATATTCTTGTGCTGGTGTACTTTTTTCTATAGAACTTGTTACACATGATGAAAAAATAAAAAGTGAAAGTACTAAAATAACGATAATAATAAGAGGTTTATTGTTTGTGCTGCTTACAGCTAAGTTTTGTGTTTTCATATAACTAGAGTACTTTTTTTTGAAGAAAAATGCAAGTTATTCACTAAAAATCCTACGAAATATTCAAAAAAAAGCAAGAATAATACTAAGAGGTTTTTATGAAAACATTACATGAAGATTTTTTAGCTGGTGAATATTCATTATCAGGACGAACTCTATCTCAAAAAGAGAAACCAGATTCAAGAGAGCGTTTATTAAGCTTGGGGCCTGATGTATTAAGTAATCAAGAGCTAATGATGATATTATTAGGAAGTGGAACTGAAAAAATTCCAGTTAGAAGGCTTGCTGGGAAAGTATTAGAAAGTTTAAAAAATTGCTCTGAAGACTCGGTACTGCGTAGTTTATTACACATTGATGGAATAGGTCCTGGGAAAGCTTGTCTAATTACCGCTGCAATAGAATTAGGGCGAAGACTTAATGCAGCTTCTGGTTCACGAATTTATAGTCCTCTAGATATAATTCCTTTTATACAGCACATTACTCTTGAAAAAAAGGAACATTTTTTATGTGCTTCACTTAATGGAGCCCATGAGATTATTAATATACGAACTGTTTCTGTTGGAACTTTAAATCGTTGTATTATTCATCCGAGGGAGGTGTACTGCGACGTATTAAAAGAACGAGCCGCTGCCATTATACTTGCACACAATCATCCATCGGGAAACACAAACCCATCTGAAAACGATATTGAAGTTACTCAGCAGTTATATGAAGCATCGAGAATTGTTGGCATTCATCTTTTAGATCACATAGTAGTATGTTCAAACGAGTATTTTAGTTTTGCTGAAAATGGACTGGTGTTTTTAAAATAACTATGCTATACTTAGCATATGAAAAAGTCTATTCGTTTTACATCTTTTGTGTTTATATTTCTTTTGTTTTCTTCCTATTCACTTTTTTCTCAAGACACGGTAGAGACAATTGTTCGAGAAAGCGCTGTGCAATCTGAAACTGCCATATTAAATATTCGCACAAATATAAGCGGAGTCGAAATATACATTAATGGCTTGTATAAGGGTATCTCACCTTTAATTATTGAGGATATGACTCCTGCAACATATACCATTCAGCTTAAAAAGGATGGATGGGAGCGAAAAAGTGTATTTGTACAATTGAAAGCACAAACTGAAACAAATCTTTACTTTGAGCTCATCCCTATTACTGGCTTTTTACGTGTAAAATCTAACATACGAGATGCAAACATATATCTAGATGGTACACTTATCGATATAGGTAATTCTACTGATACAGGGTTAATTGAAGTACAAGAGGGTCTTCATACTGTTGAAATAAAAAAATTTGGCTATGTAACCCAAAGCGAAACAGTAAATGTGTATGAGCGCTTTTTATCTGATGTAGTGTTTGAGGTGGAAAAATCTTTGTTTTCGGTTAGTAGTTTTTCTGCAAACCCAAGCCGCTTTAACCCTAATGCACCAGGTGGTTTTGCTTTTTCTCAATTTTCATTTACAGTAACAGCACCAGGTAGTGTTACATTTTCTGTGTTTGATAAAAATAATGTACTCATTTATTCAGAAGATTTTTTGAATGTAACAAGCGCACACCATTCAGCAAAATGGAATGGTAAAAATATGCTTGGTATTGTCCTCCCTGAAGGTTCTTATCGAACTACCCTAGAAGGGAAGCCTAGTGAGGGTTGGCAAATATTTTCTTTTGCTTTAACAGATGGAAGCGAAACAGGCACAGTAACATCTGAACTATATAGTATAATTGATTACTCTATTTTTTATCCAATTATTCAAGCAGGTGCATCTGGAAGTTCTGTTGGAGTTACAAATGCTCGGCTAATGCCTTCTGGTACAAGTCTTGTGTCCCTATCAGGTTCCACAGACTTTTCACTTGAAGAAGGTTTTTCAGCATTTCCTTTTTCTGTACAAACTGTTTTTACCCCACTTTCGATATTAGAATTTTCTTTGAGGTTAGGGGCAGAAGCCGAATCGAGTGTTGGAGATAACTTTCCCATGTTTTTTGGAGGTTCTGTAAAAATTGCATCAAAGTATCAAAATGCATATTTTGGCGGTGTTTTACGTTATACCTATGCAACTGAAAAAACATATTCTTCTATATTCTCGGAACCTGGATTGGGTTTTGGTTTTATTACAGGAATTGAAGTGGGGCCTGTGCTTTTTTCACTATCAGAAGAAGTTGTTTTTGGAAGTGAAACAGGTAATGTTGGTGCATTTGATGGACATGTTAAAAGTGCTATAGGGATGCAATTTCAAAAAGGATCTTTTTCATCATCTCTTTGGACCTCCTTATACTCACCCTTTACTCTAAATGGGATGTCGTTATTTGAAAAATTTGAAGTGGGTGTTGATGCATCATTCCTTCTGCCAAATACAATTTTTGCACCAACTTTAGGATGCAGCTATCGATATTCTGAATTATATAAAGGTGATATTTCACTACGCTTTGGTTTACAGTTTTTTGTTCTGTGATAATTTTTAAGGGGATGCTGTAGGACTATATTTAATACATAAGGAATGGGAGATTATGGAGTTTTTAAAATCTGAAGCTATTCAAATTTTGTCAATCTTAAACTACGTGTTTGCTATTTTTATTTTGTTCTTTGAGCGAAAAGGTTCCTCAAGGCGCTTTGCATGGATATTAACACTCATACTATTACCTGGCATTGGAAGCTTTCTCTATATTGTATTTAGCGGTCATTTTTTTACAAAAACTGCAAGGATGGAACGGGCAAAAAAAGCTGTCCATGCTGAAACAGAGCAAGTTATGGAAAAACAACGAGAGTTTTTTCACGCTCAAGCAGGAAAACTTCCAAATCGCGTAATAAATGAATATGCTCCCCTAATTGATATGAATTTGAGCTATGGGCAAACACTTATGACATTTACTAGCTCTGTTAAAATTTTTTTATGGGGAAAAGATAAGTTTAAGGCACTTTTTGAAGACATCGAAAAAGCACAATATCATATTTTTATTCAGTATTTTATTATTAGAAATGATAAAATAGGTAATGAGTTTATGAACCTACTTTGCAAAAAGGCAAAAGAAGGTGTTGAAGTAAAGCTATTATATGACGATTTTGGATGTATTAGGGCTTTTAGACCGTTTTTTAAGAAGTTAGATAAAGCCGGAGGTGTTAGCCTTCCATTTTTTCCCGTAAGGCGAGGCAATCTTTTTTCAATAAACTTTAGGAATCACCGTAAGCTTGCAATTATTGATAATAGAATTGCCTACACTGGCGGGTTTAATGTTGGTGATGAATATGAAGGAAAAAAGGGCTACCTATGGCGTGATACTCATGTGCGTTTAACAGGAAACTGCGTTTATGATCTTTTAACATTGTTTTGGATTGATTGGTATGCAGTTTCAACAGGTAAACGTACCTTAATGCGGATTGGAAAAGCAAATAAAACGCATATTCCTGATATAGCAGCGCTAAATAGAAGAATTCTTCATTCACTAAAACATGATGTTGCGGGAGATTCTCATATACCAACTCAAATTGTTTCTTCAGGACCCGATAACCAACAAGATGCTGAAATTAGAGATGCAATGATTCGTATGATTATGAGTGCTAAGGACAAAGTGTATATTCAAACGCCGTACTTTACGCCTGACGAAGCCTTTTTTTCTGCACTAAAAATTGCAGCCCTTTCTGGGATAGATGTTCGCATTATGGTACCAGGTAGGTGGGATAAGTTTTATGTGCGTGCCGCAGCCTTTGATTATATTAGAGAGATGATACCAGTAGGTATACAGTTTTATAAATATCCAGGATTTATACATTCTAAAGTGATTATTGTGGATGGTAATATAGTTACGCTTGGTACCTGCAACATAGATTCTAGGAGCTTTGACCTTCACTTTGAAACAAATATCTTTTTTTATGATGAAATATTTGCAAAACAGCACGAAAAAATATTTTTAGATGATCAAGCTGTATGCGAAAAACATGTTCTAAAATGGTTTGAC
>CAYJHL010000061.1:0-994 GCA_964369585.1 uncultured Treponemataceae bacterium
AGTAGTGAAATAAGTTTTGATACAGAAATTACGGTAGACAGTAGTACTAATAATGTACAATTATATTATACTCTTGATGGTAGTAACCCAACAATATCATCTGCTTCAACGAATGGAAATATTAGCCTTCTTAGTGTTGTAGGTGATTCAGTTACCGTAAAAGTTATGGCAGTTAGAACTGGTTATATCAATTCAGCTATAACAACTGAAACGTATACAAAAAGAGCTGTAGGTGAACCAAGCATTGAATATGACTACAATACGCTTCAAAATGGAACTGCGCTTGATTTTTCAAAAGGTTTAACATTCTACAGCGCAAATGCAACACGTTATGCATATACATTTTATTACGCAGGTGGCCTTACTGAAATTGAAAGCGGAAACGGAAGCAGTGTTGCTCGAATTCCTAATAATTCTGCAAGTGTAAAAGTTGTTGCTTCTGCACCAGGCTATAAGGATTCTGAAATTACGGTTACTTTTACACAATTGAAAGTTGAAACTCCACGGATTTTATATAACGGAAGTGCTTTAACAAACAATCAAGCAATACGGTACTCACTTGGTTTAGAATTTGAAAGTGATACAAGTGGTGTTGAGTTTCAGTATCATTTACTAAATGGGCCAAGTGTTTTAGTAAACAACACTGTAGAAAGATCAACAGGTGCAATTCATGAAAATGCCATTACGGTATCTTTAGTTGCACGAAAAGATGGATACTTACCTTCGGACCAAGTAACAGTACACTTTTCGCCTATACAAGTTGAATATTATGTTTCAGAAAGTGCTACAGATGACTTAGGAGATGGTTCAAGTGCAGAGCCTCTTGCGTCTGTACAAGAGGCAGTAGATAGAATTATTGCAGGGACTGGCGGCACTGATGATACTACTGAATATATCATAAATGTTAGTGGACAAATCATAAAAGAAGGTACTGTTATAGCAGGTGATATTGGAAATTCAGATGATGGTATGGTTGAAATTGAAACGCATACAG
>CAYJHL010000061.1:1004-1700 GCA_964369585.1 uncultured Treponemataceae bacterium
AAGTTCATATAACTATACAAGGAATGGAGAGTAATCCAGGGATCATTGATGCAGAAGCACGGTTTTCCATAGATTTGCATGATTATTATAATCAATATTCGTTTGATGGTGCTGGAGAAACAGTCGGTAAAGAAAAAAGAGTTTTATATGTAAATGGGGCAAATATATATGTAACTCTTGGGGACTATATAACACTGATGGGTGGAAATACCAATGATAATGGTGTGGGTATTTACTTTAATGGTAATACACTAACAATGCAAAGTAGTGTTTCACCAAGTGTTGGACCAACAATAAAAGGTAATATAGGAACATCTACTTCTTCTCAAGGTGGAGGACTATTTGTTGGAAGTAACTCAATTTGTATTATGAATGCAGGTACTATTGGGGGGGCGGAAGCCAATAAAAATTATGCATATAATTTTGGTGGTATTTATAGTCTTGGAACTTTTATCGGAAGTGGTGATGACATAGAAATAAGTTATAATGCTGCTACAAGAGGTGGTGGAATAGGAGCTAGAGGAACATTCACAATAGAAGGAGGAAGTGTTTCAAATAATTCAGCAAATTATGCTGGGGGTATTGAGGCTGAAGGAATATTTAATTTGAGGGGTGATACTCGAATAGAAAATAATATTTCACTCTTTGGTGATGGAAGTGGTATTTTTGTTTTGAATGGTGGAACATTAAATCTAA
>CAYJHL010000061.1:1713-9589 GCA_964369585.1 uncultured Treponemataceae bacterium
TTAGGGCTGTCAGTATAAATGATATAACTGACATTATTGAACGTAAAGTACCGAGCAATGTAGTGTATGAATATACTAGTAATACTGAAAGAGGAATGATTTATATTACAGATGTACTCGATTCATTAGCAAGTATTGGTATAACGCCTCATGCATATATTCAACTAGATCCTGTTATCATAACTAGTGAATTTCCAATTGATAATACATATGTTGATAAATTTGTTTGTGATGACTTTGGTCTTTTAGAGATTAATGGTGATACTATTGAAAAAGTATTTTCAAGAAATTTTTACGTATCAGATACTATGAGCCTCGACACAAACACTGGAATAACT
Organism: uncultured Treponemataceae bacterium; assembly: GCA_964369585.1. Taxonomy (GTDB): domain Bacteria; phylum Spirochaetota; class Spirochaetia; order Treponematales; family Treponemataceae; genus CAYJFX01. The sequence goes on from CAYJHL010000061.1 coordinate 2,052, forward strand.
ACTTCAAGCCCTCTCGCATCAGTGCAAGAAGCAGTAGATAGAATTATTGCAGGAACAGGTGAACGTGCAGATTCTACTGAGTATATTATTCATGTAAACGGAAATATTACAGATACAGGCGATAATGTTAATTATAATGCAATGATACATATTATAAGCAATTACGAGGTACATATTACCTTACAAGGTTATAATGGTGGAGGCACAATAGATGCAAGTGTGGCAAATGCTGGATTTTCAGATCAATATGATAAACTTAGAGTCCTCCAGATGGGGAATGGTTCTGATGTTTATGTTACGCTAGGTAATGATATAACGCTTACCGGTGGTAATATGCCACATGATGGAGCTGGTGTGTATGTGCAAAGTGGTATTTTTACCATGAAAGGAAATGCAACAGTTAGAAATAATGAAACAACCGGTAATACCGGTGGTGGTGTCTATGTAGGTAATGCAAGCTTTATTATGCAATCTGAAAATAACCAAAACCCAACAATAACCGCCAATAAAGCCTTTACGGGTGGAGCAGGTGTAAGTATTAAACCGTATAGTGGCAGTGGTGGGATATTCTCTATGTATGCAGGAACAATTAGTAATAATGAAATGACCAGTGGTCCCAGTAATTACGGAAATGGTGGTGGTGTACTATTTGAAGGTACAACTTTTACTATGAGTGGCAATGCAACAATTTCAGGCAATAAAACAACTGCAAATAATGCTTACGGCGGAGGCGTCTATGTTGATGCTGGTGCTAGTTTTACGATGGAAACTGATATTAATGGAAATAAACCTTCTATAACAGGAAACTGGACAGAAGGAGCATATGGTGATGGTGGTGGTGTATATATTGGAGCATATGAAGGGGCTGCAACGTTTAACTTAAAAGCAGGCGAAATTACCGGTAATGAAACAGGATGGGATGCAGATGGTGCAGGTGTATATATTAGAGATGGTTCTAGTCTCAATTTAAGTGGGAATCCAGTTATAAACAATAATACTAAAGGCGATGATTCAAGTTCTGAGGCGAGTAACTTATGGTTCACAAATGACTTAACTTCAAGCCCTATATCTCTTTCAGAAGATATAACAGGAACAACACCAGCTAGTATAGGTTTAACACCAAGTACTCCAGATGCAGGCGCAATGCTAATTATGAACCCTCTGCGACATGGATTTAATGAAAATTACTTTACCATGGATGATGTAAGTTTAGGAAATCCCGTAAAAGTTGGTGAAGACCTAAAAATGCCATTATAGTTAACTAAGTAGAGCTTCATGAAAACTGAAGCTCTACTATTTTGTAAAACAAAAAACTATTCCTTGACAAGTACATCGTTGTACGTTATAACTAAAAGTAGATGGAAGAAATCAATTTGAGCTATACTGTGTCGGAAAATCTTCTGCAACTGCGCCTTTTTATTGCAAGGCTTAGTTTTTTGCGCTTTGATGAAAAGTGTCTTTTAGAATCCCAAATTCAGTGCGTAGAGGACTTTTTACCGTTATCGCTTGATGATATTTCTGTAATAGTTGGTCGACAACATAAAACTCGCCTTTGGGATCCTAGTTCTATTTTGCGCATGACTGAAACAGATATAAAACTTATGCTCTCGTATGGCGCAAAGGTTATGTTTTACGATTCTGAAAATTATCCCTTTCTTTTACGGCAAATATATGATCCCCCTTATGCGCTGTTTTTTCGTGGTAATGGCATGGCATTGAATAATCCTTGTGTTGCTATGGTTGGGACACGAAAACCTAGTTTTGATTGTGCAAAGGCTACGAAAACAATTGCCAAAGATATTGCAATGGCAGGCATTTCTGTTGTGTCTGGGCTTGCCTTTGGTATTGATTCCCAAGCACATACAGGGGCCCTTATGGCGCAAGGAAGTGAGCTTTTTGGAAAAACAATTGCAGTACTAGGAAGTGGTGTCGACAATATTACTCCTGCGAGTAACAAGCGCATTGCAGGTGCTATTCTTTCAAGTGGGGGATGTATTGTAAGTGAGTATCAATTAGGCTCTCAGGTGCAACAATGGCAGTTTGTAGAGCGAAATAGAATTATTTCTGCACTAAGTAGGGTGGTTCTTGTAATGGAAGCTCCTTCTGGTTCTGGAGCACTACACACGGCAGATTTTGCACTTGAACATAATAGGGAATTATGCTTTTACAAGGGTGCTGTGCAGGCTCAAGAACAAAGAGAACTAGCAAAAAATGTTGATCTTTTTGGAGAAGTTGTAAAGAAAAAAAGGTGCGTTGAAGAGTACATACAGGATGGAGCCCCTGTAATTGATAGTGCAAACGAGGTACTTTCTTTAGTAAATACTACCACTTTTATAGAAGAACGGGCATTTTGTAAAAAAAACTTGACAAAATAAATAATCTATTGTAGCTTTTATATTGATTAATATTTTATTTTAGGTTATAGATAGATAATACCCTTAAAATGAAGGGTTATGGGAGAATGCATGGCAACGACAGCAAAGGCTAAAAAACAAAAACGCTCAACACTTGTAATAGTTGAGTCCCCTGCAAAAGCCAAGACAATAGAAAAGTACCTCGGTCCAGGTTATACAGTAAAAGCATCTATGGGACACTTAATTGACTTACCAAAGTCACGTATGGCAGTAAATGTTGAGGATAATTTTCAACCTGAATATATTACCGTTAGAGGCCGAGCTCCTATATTAAAGGATTTACAAAAAGACGCAAAAAAATCAACAGAAGTATTACTCGCAAGTGATAATGACCGTGAAGGGGAAGCTATTGCATGGCATCTAAAACGGTCTTTAGAAGCTAAAACTAATGCTACTATTAAACGCATTGTCTTTAATGAAATTACTCCAACAGCTATTAAAGAAGCAGTTGAAAATCCTTCTGAAATTGAAGAACCTAAGGTAAATGCTCAAAAGGCAAGGCGTGTTTTAGATAGACTTGTGGGATATAATTTATCACCACTTTTATGGAAAAAAGTAAAAAATGGGCTTTCAGCTGGTAGGGTACAATCAGTTGCGCTCCGCCTTATTTGCGAAAGAGAAAAAGAAGTTGAAGAGTTTTTACCAGTTGAATATTGGTCGTTAGATGCAGACTTTAAAAAAGGTAAAACTTCTTTTACTGCGCAACTTGTTCAATACAAGGGAAAAAAGCCTGAGCTTACAAACGAAAAAGAAGTTCAAGATATTATTGACGAAATTAAAAACTCAGAATGTGTTGTAACTGAAATTAAAACACAAGATAGAACGGTAAAACCAAAAGCACCATTTACAACTTCTAAGTTACAACAAGCTGCTGCAAACAAGCTCGGCTTTACATCTAGAAAAACAATGCAAGTTGCACAACAACTGTATGAAGGTGTTGCCATTGGCTCAAGTCGTGTTGGTTTAATTACCTATATGCGTACTGACTCTACCCGTATTTCTCAAACTGCACTTGATGAAGTGAGACAATGGATTTCTGAAAAATATCCAAAAGACTTACCAGAAAACGCAATTGAATATTCAATGGGTAAAAAGGCACAAGATGCACACGAAGCTATTAGACCAACCTATGTTACTTATACACCAGAATATGTAAAAGAATATTTAACTCGAGACCAACAGCGGCTCTATACCATAATTTGGGAGTCTTTTGTTTCAAGTCAAATGAACAATGCAAAAAGTAGAACAACTAGTGTTGAAATAAAAGCGGGCGACGCCTTATTTAGAATTTCAGCAAGTAAGGTTGTTGAAAAAGGTTTTTATAATGTTATAAAACTATTATCTTCAAAAGAAGATTCTTCGGGTAGTTTGCCAGCTTTAAAAGAAGATGAAAAACTTGATACTACAAAGTTTCACCCAGAACAACACTTTACGCAAGGACCTCCGAGGTTTACCGATGCATCTATTGTTAAAATGCTTGAAGAAAAGGGTATTGGGCGTCCTTCAACATATGCACCAATTATTTCTGTACTTCTTGATCGCTACTATGTGACAAGAAATAATCGACAGTTAGTTCCAACGCAACTTGGACGAATTATTAATACATTATTGGTTGAATCTTTCCCAGAAGTAATTAACGAAAACTTTACGGTAGAAATTGAACAAAAATTAGATATGGTTGAAGAAAATACTGTTGAGTGGCCAAAAATTATGGCAGACTTTTACTTCCCATTCCACGACAAAGTTGAAGAAGTTATGGAAACCCTTGAGAGCCAAAAAGGCAGCATGGATGAACCTACTGATAAAATCTGCGATAAATGTGGAAAGCAAATGATTAAAAAACTTGGTCGCTTTGGATTCTTCTTGGCTTGTTCTGGGTTTCCAGAGTGTTTTAATACCGCATCTGTACCTCTTGCAAAATGTCCAAGGCCAGATTGTGGTGGTGAAATTATTGCACGAAAAACAAAGGGACGTGGAAAAGAGTTTTATGGTTGTACAAATTACCCTGACTGTGATTTTATTAGTCACTTTAAACCGATAAATGCAGATTGTCCAAAGTGTAATCACTTTATGGTTGAAAAAAGTGACAAAAAACGCGGAACGTATAAATCATGTATTAATCCTGATTGTGATTATTTACATACTGCAGGCGAAGAAGAAACTGCAATTAGTGCATCCGACAGCGAATAAACTTTTATGAGTGGGACCATTGGAAAACGTGAAAACAATGAAAGTAGCACTCTTTTAGAGTTCATAGATGAGTTTTTGGCATATCAAAGTGGTGTTAGGGGCTTGTCTGAGCACTCTGTATTAGGTTATAAAAATGATTTATACAGAATGGCTGAGCTTTTAAAAAATGACTCAATTTTTGATGATGATAATTCTCCAGTGTGTGTGCACGATATTACGTTACGAAATTTGCGCTCTTGCATAGCTCAATTATCAAAAGAGAAAAAATCTCCTGCTACTATAAATCGTTTTATTGCTGCAGTAAGAAATTTATTTGCCTATTTAGCTCGATTTGATTATATTAAAAGTAATGTAGCTTTAGAATTAAAAACGGTAAAAATGCCTTCGAAAGTTCCTCATTTTTTAAGTGATTCTGAAGCTGTTGCACTTTGTGAACTTCCTGAGAAGAAAAACTTGCTATGGGCAACAAGGGACAGGGCTTTATTTGAAATGCTGTATTCCTCAGGCTGCCGTGTTTCAGAAATTGCAGGGATTATGCTTTCAGATATGAGTGCAAAGGGTGACTCTGCGCTCGTAACAGGTAAGGGAAAAAAAGATAGGCGTGTATTCTTTTCAAAAGAGGCTACAGAGGCATTGGAAAATTATCTTATTGAAAGAAGTGCAAAAATTCTTTCATTACGAAAAGATGAAAAAGCAATAAAGGGCATAAATACGCTCTTTATAAACCAAAAGGGAACAGAACTCACCGCAAGGGGAATTCGCTTTATTTTAAGCCGTTATTCTTCTGTGGAGGGTACAAATAAGCATGTTCACCCTCATGTATTTCGTCATAGTTTTGCTACAACGATGATTACAGAGGGAGCAGATATTAGAAGTGTGCAAGAAATGCTTGGGCACTCAAGTATTTCAACAACTCAACGGTATACACATGTAACCTCTGAGTCACTTCGGAAGTTATATAAACAAGCACATCCACATGGATGAGGATAATTAACAATTAATAATGAATAATTAATAATTGTGAAAGAAAAGATATAGGGAAGGGGATCCGCAGATTACGCAGATTAATGAGATTTTTAAACTTAAACACTGTAAAACTGGTTGTTAAATTATAAATACTTTTTTAGTATTTTAAGATTTTTTTTGTTTATTTTAACTCAATAATAGAAATCTGCGTAATCCTATAAATCTGCGGATTAAATTTTTGGAATAAATTATAAAGGAAACAACGTGAAAGAGAAAATAAGAAGTACAACCGTTATTGCGGTTAGAAGAAATGGAAAGGTTGCAATGGCAGGCGATGGTCAAGTTTCTATGGGAAACACCATTATGAAAGGAAATGCAAAAAAGGTTCGCACAATATATGATGGTAAAGTTCTTACAGGCTTTGCAGGCGCTACGGCAGATGCATTTAACCTTTTTGATAAGTTTGAAATGAAACTGCAAGAATATGCAGGCGACATTACTCGTAGTGCCGTAGAGCTTGCAAAAATTTGGCGTACCGATAAGGCGCTTCGTAATTTGGAAGCATTATTGCTTGTTGCAAATAAAGATAAAATACTTCTCATATCAGGTACAGGCGATGTTATTGAACCTGAAGGCGATGTTTTAGCAATTGGTTCTGGCGGAAATTATGCATATGCAGCAGCACTTGCATATATGGAATCCTCAGAATTAAGTGCTCTAGAAATAGCAGAAAAAAGTTTAAAAATAGCAGGAGATATTTGTATTTACACAAATAATCACGTTACTGCAATGGAGTTATCATGATTGACGCATTAAAAAGTGCTTTAACACCAAAACAAATTGTAAAAGAGCTTGATACTTATATTATTGGTCAAAAAAAGGCAAAAAAGTCAGTTGCTGTTGCACTTCGAAATAGAACGCGGCGATTGACATTAGCTGATGATGTTCGAGATGAAATTGCGCCTAAAAATATATTAATGATTGGTCCTACTGGGGTTGGTAAAACAGAAATTGCCAGGCGTTTAGCAAAGCTTTGTAAGGCTCCTTTTATTAAGGTAGAAGCTACAAAGTATACTGAAGTAGGATATGTTGGGCGAGATGTTGAATCTATGGTGCGAGATCTTATGACCGTTGGTTTTAAGATGGTAAAAGATGAAATGCAAGAACAGCTTAAAACTGAAGCTCAAAAATATGTAGAAGAAGACTTACTAGACTTACTTCTTCCCGGAAGCAGAAAGAAAGATGATAAAGATGGTAAAAAAGACTCTAATTTTGCAGGATTTTTACCTATGAATATCTTTGGGGGATCTGCAAATCCTGATCAAAAAGACACTGAAAAAAAAGATACTATGAGCGATGCAGAAAAAGCAGAAAAAGAAGCGCAAGATACAAGTACTCGTGAAAAATTTCGAACCATGCTAAAAGAAGGAAAACTTGAAGAGCGTGAAGTAGAAGTTACTATTCAAAAAAAGCAACCTAATATGCCGATGGAATTAGTGGTGGGTGTTGGATCTCCTGATATTGGTGGAGCACTACAAGATGTTTTTTCTGCGATGGGCGGGCCAAAAAATAAAAAGAAAAAAGTAACTATTGCAGAAGCTAGAGAAATTTTAACAGAAGAACATTTAGACAGAATGATTGACCCTGATAAAATTGCTGACATTGCAAAAGAAAGAGTAGAACAAACGGGTATTATATTTATTGACGAAATAGATAAAATTGCTGTTTCAAATAATGGTAGAGACGGTGGAGTTTCTAGAGAAGGTGTGCAAAGGGATATACTCCCAATTGTTGAAGGTTCAACGGTAAATACTCGTCAAGGCGCAATAGACACAACCCATATTCTTTTCATAGCTGCAGGCGCATTTAACCTTTCTAAACCATCGGACTTAATTCCTGAACTCCAAGGGCGCTTTCCATTACGTGTGGAATTAGATTCACTTTCTGCAGAAGATTTTAAAAAGATTC
>CAYJHL010000062.1:0-9110 GCA_964369585.1 uncultured Treponemataceae bacterium
AACTATCATGAAAACCACTTGCAAGAGCTATTTCTGTAATACTATTTTTTGAAAACTGAAGAAGGTCTTTAGCATTTGACAAACGCTTTTGAGTTAAGAATTCTTTTGGGGACATATTTGTAAATTTTTTACACAATTTATATAAATGTGTTCGGTCAATATTCAATATATCACTTATTTCTTCAACATTTATATCTTGTGAAAAGTGGTTTGTCATATACTCAATAGCCATCTGAATATGTGATTTATGATTTTCACTTTTTATACTCTTTACTTTTAAACACGAAAAAAGAAGATAAAACCAACCAACTAATTCAGTGTGTGAGTTCTCTGCGTTTCGCATACAACTTAAAGATTGCGAAAGATGCATGGCTATTTTATCTTCATTATTTGCATCGCAAATGCAATTCTCGCGATTGAGCCCATATTGGTTTAATAAACGCGTAGCCTCTTCTCCATCAAAACCAAACCATACATACTCCCACGGATCTCTTGAATCAGCCTCATAATAGGTTAAATCTTTTGGGCAAATTAAAAATGCTTGATTCTTTCTTAAATGATAAATATGTTTTCCTACACGAAAAAGCCCTTTGCCGGATAAGACGAAGTGTAAGATATAGTGAGAACGAATAGCTGGCCCAAAATAATGGCCTGGGGAACATTTTTGATAACCGCAATAATAAAAATTAATTGGAAGTATCGCCATAAAGCCTCCTCAAAGGAATTCAAACCATATATTATTTTGCCACAAATATAAAAAAAATGCAACATAATGACAATTATCAGGCAACAAAAACAATATTTCTTGAAAATGAGAGGGTGTACAATATATTTTATTAAAATACTAGGGAGTTTATCACATGGCAAAAATTACATTTATGGGTGCAGGAAGCACTATTTTTGCACGCAATGTTTTAGGCGATTGTATGTGCACACCAGCACTTCAAGAATCAGAATTGGCTCTATACGACATTGATGCTACTCGTTTAAAAGAATCTGAAATAATTCTTTCAGCAATAAACAATAATATTAATGGTGGAAAAGCAAAAATTACAACATTTTTAGGTGTAGAAAATAGAAAAGCTGCATTAAAAGGTGCGAGTTTTGTTGTTAATGCTATTCAAGTTGGTGGATACAAGCCTTGTACTGTAACCGATTTTGAAATCCCAAAAAAATATGGACTCAGACAAACTATCGCAGATACACTTGGCATTGGCGGAATTATGCGTACTCTTCGCACCATTCCTGTTATGGAAGACTTTGCCCGAGACATGGAAGAAGTATGCCCTGATGCATGGTTTTTAAACTACACAAACCCCATGTCAATGCTCACAGGATACATACAACGATATACTGGCGTAAAAATGGTTGGTCTCTGCCACAGTGTTCAAGTGTGTTCAGAACATCTCTTAAAAGCATTAGGCATGGAAGATAAATTAGAAGGGCGAAGAGAACTCATTGCTGGAATTAACCACATGGCGTGGCTTTTAAATATTTATGATAAAGATGGAAATGATCTTTATCCTGAAATAAAAAAACGAGCACTAGAAAAAAATGCAAATGAGAAACATGACGATATGGTGCGTTACGAGTATATAAAACACTTTGGCCACTACTGCACAGAATCTAGTGAACACAACGCTGAATACAATAACTTCTTCATAAAATCTCGTTATCCAGAACTTATTGAAAGGTTTAATATTCCACTTGATGAGTATATCAGCCGTTGCATTAAACAAATTGATGGATGGGAAAAAGAAAGAGATGATATCCTTAAAGATGGAAAGATTACCCATGAACGCTCTCTTGAATATGCTTCATACATAATGGAAGCAATGGTAACAAATAATCCATATAAAATTGGAGGTAATGTTATGAACAACGGACTTATTACAAATCTTCCAAAAGAAGCTTGTGTTGAAGTCCCCTGTTTAGTTGATGGCTCTGGTGTTACTCCTTGCTACGTGGGAGATCTTCCTGTTCAGCTAGCAGCAATGAATATGACAAACATTAACCCACAGCTGTTAACCATTGAAGCTGCACGAACAAAAAAAAGAGAGCATATTTACCACGCTGCAATGCTTGATCCACATACATCTGCTGAATTAAGCATTGATGATATCCGTTCAATGTGCGATGAAATGATTGAAGCGCACGGCGACTATATGAAAATGTATAAATAAAATATAACTCTTTCTAATATCAATATGATATTAGAAAGAAAAATACCACTTCAAGGATATGTCAGTCATGAATTTTGATTTTGAAAAGATTCAAAAGCGCTATAAAGATTTTTGGAACAGAGAGAACGCAACACCAATCCTTCTCTTAAAAGGTAGCAAAGGAGAGGCAAAACTGCCGCAGCTTCCGGCTTCCATCAAAGACGAATGGTGTAATATTGAATATGTAGTACAAAAAGAAAGAGCATTATTTGAAAACACAGCTTTTATTGGCGATGCACTACCACTCGTGAATCCTAATTTAGGGCCCGATATATTCGGCGCCACATTGGGAACGGATATTATTTTTGAAAAAACAACAAGCTATTCTGTGCCATTTATTGATGACATATCAAGGCCATTACAATTTAAAGAAGATAATAAGTGGTGGAAACTTATTTGTGATATTACCCAAGCTTTTTGCGAAGACAGCCGAGGCGATTATCTTGTAGGAGTTACAGACTTACACCCTGGAGTAGATGGACTTGTATCTATTAGAAGCCCGCAAGAACTATGTTATGATATGGTAGACTGCCCTGAAGATGTGCTAAATGCAAGTATGTCAGTCTTACCCTTTTTTAAAGCGCAATTTGAAAAACTTTATGCAATTACTCAACAAAATCAAACAGGAACTTCAAACTGGATGGGGATATATAATGAAAACCCTTGGTATGTAACTTCAGCAGATTTTATTTGTATGATATCTGAAAAAGACTTTGAAAATTACGTAATAAAAGAAATAATAGAAGAAGCAAAATATCTACAAGGGAATACCATTTTTCATCTTGACGGTCCTGGAGCATTAAGGCATCTTGATAGATTACTAGAGGTTGATGAAATCTCTGGTATCCAATGGGTATATGGAGCAGGCCAACCAACAGCAAAACACTGGTTAAATGTTCTTAAAAAAATTCAGAATGCAGGAAAGAATATCAATATTGAACTTCAAAGAGAAGATTTTGATACAATTTTTTCGGAATTAAAGCCAGAAGGACTATCTTGTTCGTTTGGTTTTGATTATACTGAGAGTGAAGCTCTTGAAATGTATAATTATATTCAAAAAAAGTACACATAAGGGAAGCAAGATATGAGTTACAAAGATTGGAGCATAAATAAAAACGAAACTGATTATTTGCGTACTCTTGCAAAAAAACAACTAGTACTATCAGAGAGTGCAGAAAACATACATCTAGCCGAACGTTGGCAACGGCATAATGACTGCTTAAAAGAAAGACCATTGTTTGTCATCGAAGAAGAAACTTTTTATCACCGTTTAAAACCAGAAAACAAATGCACATCAGATTTAGGTAAATATATTGAAGACACTATACAGAGAGTCTTAATCTGCAATGATGTTATAGGCGATGACCGTGTTATTCATAATACCTTTAGAGTTGAGTTATCATTAAAATATGATGAGTTTGGCGTTAACTTAAAAAAGACACAAAAAAAAGATGAAGAGGGAAATGACCTCGGATTTCATATAGAGCCAATTATTCTTGATATAGAAACTGATTTAGAAAAGTTAAAGCCTTCTATATTTTTCTGCGACATAGATGAAAAGCGCATACTATGTGATAAAGTTGAGAATGTCATTGGTGACATTCTCCCTATCGAACTTTGTAACACAACAATGCTATGGGAAGCTGGTCTAACAAAGCGCATCACTGATTTAATGGGAATGGAAAATTATTTCTATGCGATGTACGACAACCCCGATGAACTTCACTCACTTACACAGTTTATTACTGATGATTTTATTAGACTTGCAAAGTGGCAAGAAGAAAACGGGCTTCTTACGCCTAACTGGGATAACCATCATGCAGGATCATGTAGTTATGGCTTTACAAAGGACCTTCCTGTAAATAAACATACGAACACTGACCTTCGCAAAGGTAAAACTGATATAAAACTCAAGGATATTTGGCTAAATACAAACTCCCAAGAAACTGTTGGTATTTCATCTGAAATGTATAAAGAATTCGCACTTCCTTATTATAAGCAAATTTGTGATTTGTTTGGACTTGTCTATTATGGGTGTTGCGAACCAGTTGATAGTATCTTCACCGATTGTATTGATACCATTCCTAATGTCCGAAAGCTTTCTATTTCACATTGGTGCGATATCGAAAGTATAGGAAGGCAACTCCAAGGAAAAAAAATCGTTTTTTCAAGAAAGCCTGATGCAAATTTTTTGGGAAGTGATATAATCTTTAACGAAGAAGGATATAAGGAATACATTGAAAAGTCCTTACAAGCATCCATCGGATTAGATGTCGAAATTATTCAAAGAGATGTTTACACTCTAAAAAATGATAAAAGCAGGTTAAAAAAAGCGCTTTCTATTTCTCGAGACTGTGCAAAATAACTAGTATAGTTCATATACATAACAAAGGAGGTATAACAATAAAAAACAATCGCCCTAGGAGTGGCACAAAATAGACTACAATACGTAGTAAGATTTTAGTTCTATTTAATAGAATACTAAAAAAATAACACTAAAGAGGAGTTACACATGAACAAAAAAATGTCACTAATTGCGCTATTATTTTCAATACTAGCAGCAATTGTACTAACCGCTTGTGGCGGACAAAAAGAGGAAGTGGTTGCAGATGGAGGCGTTCCTACTGAATTAGATTTTTACGTATATTACGCTGATTCAAACATTCCAATTGTCGATAGAGCAATGGAAATTTTAAAAGAAAAATATCCTGATTTAACAGTAAACATTGAGCACAGAATTGACTCTGACGGAGCGGTATTAAAAACTCGAGCTGCAGTAGGGGAATTACCAGACGTATTTGAATGCGTTGGTCAACTAACCGATATATTCAGAGACTCAGGTGATATTCTTCCTTTAAATGACTTAATGGAAGAAAGAGCATACACTGAAACATTTTATGAAACTGCACTTGATGGGAAACTAGATGCTGATGGTAATTACTATGCAATTACAATTGATGCACCTCAAGCAGCATTAATGTATTATAATATTGAGCTTTTTGATCGACTCAACTTAGAACCACCAAAGAACTATGCAGAAATGAAAAATGTTGTAACTACATTAGTTGCAAATGATATTATACCTCTTGCATTATTTGCACAACAAAAGTGGCCTGGACTACAAATGTATGACATGGCTGTTATTGGGCAAGGACAAACAGGAGGCTTAACAGCTCTCCAAGATGGAACAGGTAACATTACCGACCCTGAATACTTAGAAGCTGCTGAAAAGCTATCTGAACTTGTAAGCCTTGGTTTATTAGGTAAGGGTGCTTTAAATACAAACGCAAGCCAAGCATTTGAATTAGTTGAAACAGGTGCAGCAGGCATGCTTGTTAATGGTTCATGGTTCTTCACCGATGCAATTGCAGGTGGATACGCAGAAAACATAGGCTATTTTGAATACAACCCATTTGCAGATGCCGCAGATGCAGAAGATATTAAAGGTCATATGTCAGGCGGACGTGGTGAAAAAGGTGGATACGCAGTTAATGCTAACGGTAATTATGTTGAATTCAGTAAACAATGGATGATAGATTATCTAGAAGCAAGAGCTGTTGCCGAAGCAGAATTAGGAAAAGCTACAACCCTTAGAAATCCTCCTGAACCAAAAGAGGCTCGTTCTGCAGGCTACCAACATTATATTGATAGCATTCCTGATTTCAAATCAACATCATACTATGAATGGGGACTTGCAAACAAAAACCTCATTGTTGTTCTTGAAGACACAACAGAATTATTGTTAATCGGTTCATACAGTCCTGAGCAATACATTGATGACTTAGATGCAAGTATTGAAGATATACTTTCTGAATAATTATTTATGATTCATTTTAGGATACAAGTATTTGTATCCTAAAATTGTATTGTTTGCAAATTATAAACCTTATATTTTGCAAACTGTGCTTCCAAAAGAACACCCCTACGGGGACCCGTTAATAGGAGTTATACATGATAAGCCCCTTATTTAAAAAGAACAAACTTGGACTAACGTTGTTCGTCCTTCCAGTAGTACTTTTATTTTCTCTGGTTGTATTAATTCCGCTTATACAATCTTTTGTAATGAGCTTTACAAAGTGGGATGGTGTTAACGCACCTCAATTTAATGGTATCGATAATTACCTAAAGCTTATTGATTCCCGTGATACAGGAATATCAATTAAGAACAGTCTTATATACTCAGTCGTTTTAACAATATATCAAATTGGACTTGCAACAATTTTTGCATTTGTCCTTGTAAATTGTGAAATTAGGTTTAAAAAAGCCTTTAGAAATATTTACTTTTTTCCTGTGTTACTATCTGTTTCTGTTGTTGCACAGCTATGGATTTCTATGTACCATGGTGACTTTGGATTAATCAACCAATTTGCAAAACTTTTAGGGTTTGAATGGCAGCAAAACTGGCTTACCCAACCCACAAAGGGCATTATAGCTATAACCATAGCAGATGCATGGAAAGGGATGGGTTACCACATGCTCATTATATATGCAGCTATGAAGAGCATCCCAGAATCATATTATGAAGCCTCTGTAATAGACGGCGCAAATTTGATGCAACAATTTTTCCGTGTTACAATACCACTTTCCGCCTCTACAATTCGTGTAAGCTTTGTTCTATGTATGACATTCGGTTTCCGTGCCTTTGAGATGATATTCCTCATGACAGCAGGAGGCCCTGGAAACTTAACAACAACCATGTCAATAATGATGTATAAAGCTATGTTTAGAACACAAGAATATGGGTATGGAAGTGCTGTTGCAACTGTAATTGTTATTATATCAGTAAGCATGATGTTGGTAATCAACAAGCTAACTGATCATGTTGATAACATTTACTAAGAGAGGTATAAAATGATTAAAAAAAATAATATGACAACTAACATTCTCTTTATACTCATGTCTGTATATGCAGTAATCTGTTTGTACCCGATGATTTGGATGGTTTTTTATTCATTAAAGAACAATGAAGAAATCTTTGTTACAAATCCCTTTGGGCCACCTTTAGAGGCACAATGGGAGAACTATCAAAAGGCCGTTACCCAATTTGATATTTTATTATATTTTAGAAACAGTGTTATTGTTTCAGCATTGGCAATTATTTTAGGAATTATGGCAGTATTAATGTTTACCTATGTAGTTTCAAGGGTTAGAACGAAATTAACAAATACAATGAGAATGGTGGTTATGGCAGGGATGTTTATTCCTATCCAAGCTGTAATGATTCCACTCGTGGTTATGGTTAAAAATTTAAACCTTGCAAACACACACTGGTCTCTCATTATACCCTATATTGCATTAAGTTTTCCCTTTGCAGTAATGATTCTCTATAGTTTTTTCATCAATATTCCAATTGTACTTGAAGAGTCTGCTTTTATGGAAGGGTCAGGGTTCTTTAATACTTTTTTTAAGATTATATTGCCTCAAATGTCTTCAGCTATCTCTGTTTTGGTAATATACCAATTTATGACACACTGGAATGAGTTTAACTTAGCCTTGGTATTGATTACAAAAACTGAGCTTAAAACACTTCCATTAGGTTTGGCAGGATTTTATGGGCAATTTTCTACTGAATGGGGTCCTGTGGGTGCTTCTCTTGTAATAGCAAGCTTACCAGTAATAATTGCGTACATATTTTTTAGTGATAAAATTAGCAGTTCAGTTGTATTATCTGGTGTAAAAGGATAAGAATCTGTTTCTTGTTTAAATTATTAAAAAAGTAAACTTTTCCGACTTTCGGTGAGTTTACTTTTTTTTTTATTTATCGTACAATGCTTTTTATGGAATTTACTCAAGAATTTATTGACGGACTTAGTGTAAACGAAGTCGACATTATGAAAAAAATTGCGGATGATTTATCTATCCGTATGCAACAAGTTTCAGCCGTTATTTCACTTGTAAACGAAGGCTGTACCATCCCTTTTATTTCACGTTACCGAAAAGAAAGCCACGGTTCATTAGATGAAGTTCAGGTTCGCGATTGTGACCACAATTTTAAATCGCTTATGAATCTTGAAACAAGAAGGCTCGAAATTGTAAAAGGGATTTTTGGACAAGGACAACTTAACGACTTTTTATATGAAGCAGTTATGAAGGCAAAAACGCTCACAGAACTTGAAGATTTATGGGCACCCTTCAAAAAGAAAAAGAAAACTCGTGGTATGCTTGCTATTGAAAGAGGACTAGAAGCATTGGCGGAAGCAATGCTCGAACTTGACGATTCAGGCGTTGAAAAGAAAGCACCTGAGTTTATTGTAACAGATGCTGAAAAAGAAGAGCTTAATGTTCCAACAACAGAAGATGCAATTGCTGGCGCTAAAGACATTTTAGCAGAACGCATGGCACAAACTGCAGAAAACAGAAGTGATGTACGAGATTTTTACATTGCTACAGGCCTTATTAAAGTGCAAGGTGTTGGCGATGAAAGCGTTGCAAAAACATCTGTATACCAAATGTATTGGGATTATTCTGAAGCTCTAAACCAAATTAAGCCTCACCGTATACTTGCCGTTAACCGCGGGGAAAGAGAAGGAGTACTGGATGTAAGTATCGATATTGATATTGAAGGTGCAATTAGTTTACTAAAGAAAAAATACACTATTAATAATAAATATCACGGAGAATCAATTGAAGATGGATTAGTACGTCTTTTATCTCCTGCCGTAGTAAGAGAAATTCGCGGAGACAAAAGCGATGAAGCTGACGACCACGGTATAGAAACATTTAGTGAAAACTTAAAAAATCTTTTAATGACTCAACCAATTAAGGGAACTCGTGTACTTGGTGTTGACCCAGGGATACGAACTGGTACAAAATGTGCAGCCCTTGACGACACCGGAAAATACCTTGGCTATTTTATGATTTACCAAAACAAGGTAGAAGAATCTTGTG
>CAYJHL010000063.1:0-9002 GCA_964369585.1 uncultured Treponemataceae bacterium
GTATCTAATGGCACTTGTGATGTAAAACTTTTTGCTTTAGATTCGTCGTTCGATGCAGAACAAGACATAAAAAAAGATTGCACCACCAATAAAATAGAAAATAATTGTACTATTTTTTTCATTTGTAATCCCCTACCTTTTTTTTATTATAACACATGAAAACTACTGTTGTAAAGGTTTCAGACTTCAACTGTGAAAAAAACTTGTAAAAATTTTTGGTGTTTTAAAGGGAACAAAAAAAAGCATGTGACGTATTTGGTTACAGTTTTAACACTAGATTGTTTGGAAGAGAAAGAGTACAACAGAATCGTGATCTTAGACTAGCAAGTAAATATCTTTAAATTTCATGTAGATTCTCTTTTTATCAGCTTGACTGGAAGTACAGTTTTTTTTGGTACAATTTGTCCCTTATTTGTGTCTATAACCGCCTCAACCGCAGCCTTAGCCATTTCTTTTAATGGTTGACTAATCGTGGTAAGTCGAGGTGTTGTTAATGAAGCTATCATAACATCATCAAATCCAACAATTTTTAAATCCCTCGGAACACTTTTCCCTAGCGTGTAACATACTTGTAAAACTTGCGCTGCAATTACATCACTACTAGCAAAAATACCGTCGATAGTTTTATCTTTAATTAATTCAGCTTTTAAAATATCATAATACTCAATATCACTGTATTCTTTTTGACTCGTAGCCACTTCTCTATATTTAATATTGCTTTTTTTACAAACATCCACAAAACCTTTTGTCCTACTATCCGCTGGCATATCGTTGAAAAAAATACCACTAAAATGTAGCACATTTTTACATTTGCATTCAATTAAATGTTCTGCGGCAAGCTTTCCTCCATCATAATTATCACATTCTATAGCTGCAATACCATTGTCTAAGTGTCGTTCAATTGTTACTATCGGAAAATCGCCACCTTTAAACTCACGCGTTTCAACACTACCACTGCATAATATTATACCTGCCACACGATTACTAACACACATCTTAAAATATTCGCGCTCTTTTTCATCTTTTTCCCTTGAATTACACAACAAAATTTTATAGCCTTTCTTTGAAGCGTAGTTTTCAATATCACTTATCAAATCAGCAAAATAAGGGTGCCTAATATGAGGCACAATCACACCTATTGTGCTACTATTTTTTTTAGACAGCAACCTTGCAACTTCATTTGGGCTGTAGTTCAGTCTTTCCATGGCACTGTAAACTGCTGTTTTTGCATTTTGACTTATATAACCGCGGTTATTTAATACTCTGGACACAGTTGTCACTGTAAGTCCAGTTTCTTTTGCCACATCCTTTAAAGTTGCCATTGCTTCTTCCTTCACAGTTACTCTATTACAAAACTAAAATCCGTAAAATTTGCCCTAAATTTAATTTTTGCATTTTTTGTTTTCCAAGTTATTTGTAAAATATCATCTTCACTTATTATATCAATGTGTGCACTTTTGTCAAACGCTTCGTGCGTATTACGCAAATGAATAAGTTCAAGTTGTTTTTTTACAATTGAGCCGCTTAATAATCCCTTTGCTTTGTTTAAGCTTAAATTTGTTCGGTTTATTTCTTTGTGTCCATCTTTACCTGCTAGCTTTACTGCTTCATAATCATTTTCGCCTGCTAACAAATCCAAATACCAAACTTGTGGCTTACCAGGCATAAAAATTTGTATTGCTCTGGCAAGCAGCATTTTAGAATCGTCTTTACCAAGTGCACTGTAATAAGTAGAATTGACTTGATAATACATATTTTTTTGGCCGTGCAAGTTTTTTATATATCCACCACGTTCTAATATTACAGCAATTATATTATCAATTCGTTCTTGAGGCAAAATACCCTTTAAGTCTAGCACAGGAATACCATCATGACATCCCAACATATTAACAGTTTTAATGTTATTGAGAATTATTTCTTTGCCCCATTTGGCAAGCTCTTCTGGGCTATTTGTTTCAATAGCATCTATTATTAAACCTGGCAAAAAGAAATCATATGTAATATAACCTTGTTTGTGAAGATCATTGTAAATTTTATCTTCATAACTTGCGTGGATTTCAGGAAGAATTACTAAGCCATATTTATCTGCAATTTTTTTAATCTTGTTTAATAGATCCCATGTTTCAGGCATATTCAAAAAATTTTTTTTTCCTGGTGCTTTGGGCGCATATGCAAAGGCATCAAGTCTAATTATCTCTGCGCCATAATTTGCAAGTTTTTTCAATGTATCATCATAAAACTCCCAAACTTTAGGTGAATTAATGTTTAGGTCTATTTGTCCTAAATATAACCTTTGAGTTTCAAGTAAGGTAACTATATCATCTTTGTACTTTTTTAATTCACCGAAATCTATTTCTTTTGGTTTTATATTATTCTGTATGGCTTCATGAATAATCTTCTCAATTTTAATTGCAATACTGTAAGGTAAAGCACATATATGCATTATATCTTGTGCATATAACTGTTTATATTTTATTTCTTGATAAAATGTGTTCCAGTAGGGTTCTTCTATATTGTTTGGCATTCGCACCATTAGCACAGGATACCCAGGTTTTCGAAAAAACATATCCTTAATATAATCTTTATTGGGTATAATGTAACCATCTGCACACATTTCGCCATAATCTTTCCAAAATTCATTCCACCTAATAAAGAAATCAACATATTCAGAATTACTGCCTTTTTTTAAAATATCTTGAAATTGTTCTGACAAAACAGAAGCATGATTTAAAACAAAATCTAATTTTAAATCAATATTTAAACTCTTAAGTTCATCAATATCTGCTTGCTTTGCCATATCCTTGTTCAAATCGTAATTAATTACAGAAAATCCGCGATCTAAATCAGAGTTATATATACTTGGTAAAATATATAGAGCTTTGAAAACATTTTTTAATTCTTTACACTTTAAGAAATTTACTAGATTATTTAAGTTACCACCTATACTATCGGGGTATACATTTAACATTGGTCTTATATTAAAAGAATCTACCATAATTATCACCTTTATATTTTATAAAATAATATTGTCACTATCTAAAACTTTAGCAGAAGACCACTTTTTGAAATGACTATTTTTGCATTTTCAATACGTGACTCCAATAGCTCTTGTTCTATTTTAAGTACAGTCATAATAAATGGGCTTTCAACATTGTTATCCCTATTTCTAGCCTTTCGATGTGCTAGTGTTTCTTCAGGTGTGCTAGTAAGTAAAATAGGGATATCTACACCTTTTAAATTAATGTTGTTTGCATGTGTCCATTCAATAATCAAAATATTTTTCTCACTAAAATCAACTCTATCATACCAAAGTTCAGTTAATTTTCTACCCATTCTTTTAAGATATATTTCATCATCCCCTTTCTTAAACTTATCTATAATGTTGTTTAGTTCTTTAAAGCAAATTTCTCTTTCTGTTCCTAAATAACTTTTCAGACCTCTTATACCACCATTGATATAATGCCTCAACCAAGGGTACAATTTTACATTATCTTCATTTGCATCATTTTCAAGCGCTTGAATACCTTGTAAAATTTTAATATTTTTTTCGTTGCAAACGCCTCTTTGTACCATTTCCAAAACCCCATATTTTCTAAATATGCACAAACGCTCTGCATCATTATAGATTGGAAACCTATGCGGGTAATTATCTCCAGATAAAATATAACTAGATAATCCAAGTGTCTTAAAATAAAAAGAAAATATAGAGGCTGTCTCGGATTTTCCGACACCTGAGCCACCTGTAACACCTATTACGATTTTATTCTTATTAGTGGCAACCTCATCTGCAATTTTTTTTAACAAATACGGGAAAATAATGTTTGCTTTTTTTATGTGCTCTAAAGAAACTGCAAT
Organism: uncultured Treponemataceae bacterium; assembly: GCA_964369585.1. Lineage (GTDB taxonomy): Bacteria > Spirochaetota > Spirochaetia > Treponematales > Treponemataceae > CAYJFX01. The sequence continues at coordinate 3,856 of CAYJHL010000063.1, forward strand.
TTTGTCTCCTGGCATATCGCCGTAAGTAAGTGGGTATTGTAAAATCGGTGGCACCCAATCCAATATCTCAGGAAGAAAGTCTTGCGTAAACAAATTTTTCACTTCTTTTTCCATTTTTATATAAAGCTCCTTTATTATGTTTCAACAATTTTAACTACAGTCAATCTCCTGCAACACTTATCTTATCTTTATATTGTTGCAGTTAAGTAATTTAGCATATCATCAAAAAACATATTCGCATCTTAGCAAATATGTTTTATAAATTTCAGTAATTATGTTAACTACTTCCTGCTTATATTTAGTTGCTCAAATAACATTTTACACACATAGATATTCAAATATATATTTGTTTAAATTCATTTCCTTCAATAACCTTCTTAAACGTTTAACATCAAAAAGGTTATTACATCCTCTACAAAGTGGAGGATAGTTTTATTATTTACTATAGATTGCTTTAATACAAGCACTAAGGTAAACATTGATAATTGTCACGGAGAGTGTATGTAATAAAAAAGTGTTTTGTAGTTAATAAAGGGCCAGATGCTACTGGTTGTAAAAAAATTGGGATAAAATTGAATTACAACATCTTCATTAATTCTAAAACAGAGCTTTTTCTCATGTCTTCTCCGCCCTTAGTGCGTACTTTTTTGCATATTTTGGGTTATAAAATATTGCGGTACCCTTTCTTCCGCTACACCAATGGCGTAAAATACTAGATAAAGTTTGTTCATATGTCAGCCTACTGATACTTATCCCTTTATGCCACTGCTTGCAACAGATTGTACAAATTGCTTTTGAAATAACAAAAACACAACTAATGCAGGCAAAGTTGCCATAACCCCGAAGGCGAAAATCTCTCCCCAAAAAGTATACTCGGAGGCATAAAGTGCTTTTAAAACTTGGGGCAGAGTACGTAAGGAGTCATCTCTTGTAACAAGTGTCGGCCACAGCAAGTCCCCCCATGCCCTAATAAAAATCATAATTGAAACTGTAGCACATATAGGCTTCGATAGTGGTAACATAATTTTCCAGAAAATACCTATATAACTCAACCCATCGACTATACCTGCTTCTGTGAGTTCTCTAGGCATACCTTTAAAGTGAGTGTAGAATAAGTAAATATAAATTGGCATTGCTATATTTGGGATTACTAGACCAAAAATTGTATTAAGAAGTCCCAAAGAATTAGCTACCATAAAGCGGTTAATTATTATAGACTCAACAGGTATGATTGCTAGCGCCAGCATTAGAGAAATTAATAGCTTTCGCCCTTTAAAGTTTAAAAGAGCTATTGAATAACCCATCATTGAGTTTATAAAAATACCAAAAAAAATCGTTAATGCAGTCATAGTTGCCGAATTCATGAAATATTTTGCAAAATCCATTCTGTCAAGCAAAGAAAAATAATTGTCTAAAGAAAGTTCTCCATAAGGAATAAAAGCATTAATGCTAGACATATCAGCAACAATTTGTCTGTCATTTTTGAGTGAAGATACAAATAAGTAAATAAGTGGCCCTATAAACAAAGTAGCAATTAAAATAAATACAAAATATAAACTCCCTATTTTAAGTATTTTTTTGTTTTTTATACTCATGCTTTTTCCCTCCCTAAAACATGTTGCTGAAATAGAGATATGCTTAAAACAAGCAAAAAGAAGATAACTGCAATTGATGAGGCATAGCCAATTTGACTGTTTGTAAAGCCAGCTTGATATATTAAATAGATAACAGATATTGTTGAATTTTTCGGCCCACCATTTGTTAAAACAAAAACCTGTGTAAATAATTTGAGGGAAGAAATTGTATTTGTAATTACAACATAAGTCAGTGTGTTTTTCAGTAAAGGGATTGTAATATATCTCAATTGCTGAAATTTTGTTAATCCATCTATGCGGCTGGCTTCATATAATTCTTGCGGTATATACTGTAAACCTCCAAGTACAATTATTGTTTGCAAACCTAAGTTTTGCCAGACAGACATAAAAGCGATACTCGGCATGGATAAATTGGGGTCTTTCAGCCACAGTTGCTGCGGTACTCCAAAAACTGAAAGAATTGAGTTAAAAAGTCCTGTTTCGTTTGGACTTAATAAAAATGCCCAAATAACGGCTACAACTGTCATAGTTACCACTTGAGGGCAAAAATATATCACTCTGAAGACTGCCATACCACGAAGTTTTCGGTTAATTAGAAGTGCTAAAAGTGTTGCTAATAGTAAAAAAGCCGGTACTACCATAATGGTGTAATAAAAGGTATTCAGCAAAGCCGTTCTTGCAACTTCATTTTCAAAAAGTTTAATATAATTATCAAAAAATACTACTCTTGTTGGGTTATTGGGGTTGTCTACCAACATTTTATTTGTAAACGAATATACTACAGCCATCCCAAAAGGGATTATCATAAAAATAAATATTATTATTAATGCCGGCGAAGAAAGAAGCCATGCAGATAGCACTTGCCCATCTTTTATTTTGTTACAAACCTGCGCTTTACGTTTCATTTTTTACTCCTAACAACGCATTTTAGTTTTCATTGTATTACAGGTCACCTGCATTATAGCATCTGACCTGTATTTTATGTACGTTCTTTGTTTATTTATCCCATCCGTTTTCTACAATTACTTCATCTGAAGATTGTGCAGCATATGCCAATTCATCGGCAGCATCTTCACCTAATAAAACATTTGAAAAAACTGTTTCCATTGCCGCATAAAGTGTATTATGTGCAGATGTTAAAGGTCTGAGATAACTTATACCAGCTTCTAATTGTTCACGATATAAATAACGATGTCCTCCAGGCGCAAAATCGGGATTTGCGTCTAATACACTTATTAATGCTGGAATTGCGCCGTTATAGTCTGTAACATTTTTTACGTGCTCTTCCGACATTATAAGTTCTAAAACTTCCCAAGCTTCATCAGCTTTTCCAGACTCAACAGCTGCTGTTGTCATATTCCATACGATTGATCCAGAGCATGTATAAACTCCTTCACCCATATCAGGAAGTGGAATTAGAATAGCATCTTCACCCAACGACTCCACCGTATTTGTGTATGCCCAGTGGCCTATCAAAGCAAGCGCGCTTTCTTTTCTGCCGTAGAACGCATCATCATAATCTACTAGAGGGTCAACATAACCTTGTTCTACAAGCCATCCTATGTAGTTAATGGCTTTTACTGTTGCATCGCTATCAAGTGTTCCTGTTGCAAGTCCTGTATTTCTATCCAAGTAGTCTCCACCAAAACTGCGAATAATAGGCATATAAGTGTAATAAAGTGTTCTTGGTCCATTTTGCCGTATGTATAAAGGAGATTCTATCCCGCTATCTTTTAATTTTACAAGAGCATCCTCAAATTCAATACGTGTCCATGCATCTGTGTAACTTGTAGGAATTCTAACGCCTGCTTCTTCGAGCATTGATTTGTTTCCCCAAAAAGACATTCCTGAATCAAATTGAGCTATACCGTACAGTCCACCGTCATATGTATTTTCATCCAAAGCAGATTGTAACATATTTGAACGGAGTGTATCGGTAACATAGCTGTCAATGTTGGCCACCATACCAAGTTCTTGAAAATAAGCTGCACGCAAACCATCAAGCATAATAATATCTGGTGTATCACCTACGGTAGGCGCAACTTGTAATTTACTTACAAGTTCGTCATATGGGAACATTTGAAAATTAATAGTTACATTATCCAAAGTAGCATCGATTGCCTTTAGCATTGTCGTATGAACTTCATCTTCAGCGCCTGTTGTTACCCAAATGTTAATTTCCGTAACCCCTGCTTCACCCGTAGCTTTTTTTGCTGTTCCCTTAGAACAAGCTACTACCATTAAAATTAACGCAAAAGTTAAACCTAAACGCATCAATTTTTCCATCTTAATCATTTTTAATTCCTCCAATTTAGTTTATTTATATTATAAATAGTAAAGCATAAAAAAACATATGTCAAGCGCTTGACATATGTTTTTTTAAAATTTTCTCATTATATACGTAAATTAATCAAATTTTTTACACTTTTCTTAAATTGTATCTCTAGTAGTGCTAGCATTGCCAAAAAAGAACCTAGCATCCTGTAGTTCGGTTAACATTAAAGATTTTTCTGCAATATATTTCTCAGTCGTATCCAGTAAGGGCTTCCTATTATAACTTACGCTTTTTTGGTGAATCACCCCATTTATTATTACAATATAGTGTGCAGATTTATCATTATCATCAGGTCTTCGGTAAGAAACACTTCCGGGATTTAACCATAATCTATTATCCGATAAATGATACACTCCTCTTCTATGTCGATGTCCAAAAATCAAGCGATGCTCTTCACTGTTAGCGCTGAGTGGCAAACCAAGGCTTAATATATAATCATCAAATTCACATAATGATTCTATAACATCATAGCCTTTATACATATGTTTGATTGTATATCTTATACCATCTATTTTTTCGTCTATAACATTCGGCAATTCACGCAAATAATCCACACTATTTTTTTTCAATTTTTTGCAATTTTCATGTACCCATTTGCAATTAGCCGGTGATATGTCGTTATATTTACCTTCATCATATATATCGATAAGGTGATTATCATGGTTACCTGAAACAGTTAAGATATTTCGACTTTTAAACAAATCTATTACGGCTTGGGGCTCAGTTCCATAATCAACAAGGTCACCCGCACATATAATAAGGTCAGCCGTTTTTTCATGCAGTATAATTTCGTTTAAAGCATAGATATTACTGTGCACATCAGAAATAATTATTAATTTCATACTAAGCTCCTAGTAAAAATATTATAACCGGTTAACATATTATTTGTCAATCATTTATGCTTTGATAGTGCTCTTTCTTATAAAAAAGAGATTTATTTTCGTACCATCGTGGATTAAAATATTGATTTTCTAAAGTTACTTATTCTGTTAGAACCATTCAAAAAAAATCCCCCCCCGCTCATTTGCGCATGTAAACAGAGGCGTGCAGGGTCTTGTTACATTTAGTGTACTACTTTTTAGATATGGCGTCAAGTTTAAATCTCAAAAAAACCTATTCCAACAGTCTTTCATCTATAGATACTGTTTCCTAAAACTTGAGGCTTATAAAAAAAAGCTAAGTCACTGTATTACAATAACTTAGCTTTGTTCACTCTT
>CAYJHL010000064.1:0-8877 GCA_964369585.1 uncultured Treponemataceae bacterium
ATGATGGATCTTCAATTACCATATTTTCCCATAGGTGGATAGATTTTCCATCTGCTGAAGGAACATTTGCATTACCACTGTAATAACCATAGTTTCCACCCCAAGCTGCATCAAAGCCAGCTTCTGTTAAGATATAATCAGTAAATAATGCTGCAGTATATGGATATTTAGCGGTTCTTGGAATTTGTAAGTACATTTTGTATACAAAACCATTAAAACCTGCAATATTAGAAGTATTACCAGCAAACTCAAAGTTGCTAAAAAGCTCTGCTTTATCAGCACCTTCTTCTGGAGTTAAAATTTTCATAATATCTTTGTATTTGGCAAAAGGAACATACACAACTGTTCCAGGTGCAATTCCAGCCTTGTCAGCACTATCAAGTGTATATAAACCTGTTGCTAAGTTTTTACTTGTGGTTGTATCTGAATCGTGCCAAGAAGAAACATTATTTATAAATCCATCAATAAACATATATGAAATATTTTCAAAATCATCAGTATCTTTGTATTCGCTTCCATAATAATCTTTATATGCCATTGCAAGTCTCTCTTGAACATCAGGATGAGTGAGCATAACAAGTAAGCTCATGTTTATACCTTCTGTTGTAGGATCTTGAACAGATAATTTTTCTATAGGATCAGGACCATTTCCAGTTAATTGCCAAACGTTATACAACATTTCTTCTGCATCAGCTCCATCTTTTGTGTAAGTAAATTGCTTGCTTGCATAAATACAGGTTAAAGGGTCTTGGTCAGCTTCTTTTACACCTTCTAAACTAGAAGGAATAAAGTTTAGTAAATCGCCATTATTTACAAATGTCATCATTTGAGCAGTATCTTGGACAACTAAAAGGTCTACTGCATATTCGTCAGCATCCATTGCAGTTGCCAAACCTTGATATGTGCTTGAATCTTTGCTACCCAATGTAGCTTCTCCAACAGAGATTCCATATAATTCACTAAAAGCATTTGCTGCTTTTTTTACACCCGATGATGCCCCTTTGAAAAGGAAAACATTATCTCCAATTTCTTCTTGAGCTGCAGTAACAAGTTCTTCTCTTGTCATCGTTGAAGCTGCATCCAAGGCAGCTTGTACCATTCCCATTTCTTCATCTTTTGGGCCGGCACATCCAGTAAAAAAGAGCACACATATTGTCATCAATGTTAGCGCACGTTTTACGAAAAGCAATTTTTTCATAGTTCTCTCCTATGTAATAATAATGTAACAACACTACGTTGCTCATATAATTATAGCATGGTCTTTTTGTATCCGCAAGCTGAGATTGTTAATTAATGTGGAAATTAAAGATAAAATTGTATAAGAGTCTAAAAAAGTAAACAAACAAAGAGTCTCTTAAGATGGAAAATTACAGTACTATACCCTTTTCAATGAAAGTCGTTATTTTTGCATAGGAGAGTTCTAGAAAGGCACTCATACTAAGACCGTAATATTTTGAGTTAGGACGACAATAAGATTCTAAACAAATAGTATCAAGCGAAAGGGTAAGTATTTTTTCCCGTATAGAAAGCCAATCAACAGTACCATCCCCCATTAAGTTATGAAGGTCGCACACGGCTCCATCTTTTTGGGGGCCATAATTATCGTGAAAATGTGTTAAAACAATCTTATCTTGAAACATTGTAAATGCATCTTCATATGGAGTATAACAATTATTATGCCCGCTATCAAAGCATGCTTTTAAAAAATTTGAATTAACTGAATTAAATACATAGGCATTATAGTCGAGCTTTCTTGTATTTTCTAGCGCAACAAAAACCCCTAATTCCTCACCTCGGTTTGCAAGCTTTTGAATTCGCTCAATGCCTATATCGGATTTGTCTAAAAACTCTAGCCGGTGTGTTAAGTGCATTACCATAATAGAAGCTTCCAACTTGTTACATGCTTCTAAAACACTCATATACTCAAAAAATTTTTGCTCACCAATATCTGTATCTAGCCAAATTGCACTACTGTTGTTTGAAGGTGCATGAAGTGCACTGTATGTTAAATTACAATCTTTTGCATAAGAGGCTATGTCCCATTTATCACCGTCGCAATCTTCAAAATCATCACCCCACCATTGCATAACGGAGGAAAATCCAGCATCTTTAATTGCCTTCATACGATCTTTTGGGTGAATATCATAAAATCCGAATCTAAAATTTTGACCGTATTTCAATTGTTAACACTCCTACGTGCATATTTTTTCATTGCTGGGTGCACTCTAGTAAAACTCTACCTCTGCTTCAAAAATATATAGTCCTTGCAAATAAAAGTTAGCAAGGAACTATACACTAGAATTACATCAATTTCATATATTTTTGAGCTAAGCTCACTGCCTTTTTAGAGGCGAGCCCACAGTAGCGCTCAGGATTTGCAAAAAACGTAGAGGCGTCTTCTATGCCGAGTTTTTCAAGTTGAAGTGTAATTGCATTGAAGCTCACCTCATCTTTTGAAAGCTCATCATATAATGACGTGCCATTTTTCTCGGCAGCAAGAGTGAGTTTTCGAATAACTTCATGCGCATCTGCAACCCCACTTTCAGCTAAGAGAATATATGCAGGTTCTGCTAAAACACCACCTTTTACTTTTCCGCCACCATCATTAAGATTTTTCATCATGTTTTCTTTGTCGCTTTGTAAGCCACTTACAATGTTTCGCATTCTTTCTACTGCAAGCGTAAACCCTGCTAAGTAGTCAGATACAAAGCGTTGACTTGCAGAGTTTGAAAGGTCTCTTTGGTGCTCAGATATTTGATCCATAAAGAATGTCATTACCCGAGGAGCGAATGCCTTCCACAAAGATTTTACGTGCTCCGAGTTCCAAGGATTTCGTTTTTGAGGCATTGTAGAAGAGCCAACTTGAGTTGAAGAAAAATACTCAAAAACTTCACCAATTTCACTTCGTTGAAGGTTACGCAAATCATCAGCAAGGTTCGCAATTACACCAAAGGCAACATTACATTCAAGTAAAAGACGCAAAAGATATTCAGGCTCTACAAGCTGAGTTGAATGCTCTGAAGGTTTTAATCCCAGATAATCTAAGTAAAGCGCTTCAAAGCTTTCAGGATCTTTTACTATCATTGAAGGAGCATTATATGCACCAACTGGTCCTGCGAGTTTTCCTCGTAGGTCATTTGAAAGTCGCTCTATTTCTAAAATTGATTTACCTAAGCGACTAACATATTCTGCAATAGCAAAACCAAACGTTATGGGAACTGCATGTTGCCCATGAGTTCGGCCAACTTGAGGTGTATTTGCTTCTCTTTCGGCAATTGTGCAAAGCTCTTTTTCAAGATTTTTTAATATTGGAAGAATTGCCTGCTGCACACAGTCTCTTACCCTTACAGAAAGAGCTGTGTCTAAAATATCAACGCTGGTTGCTCCAAGGTGCACAAATGGTTGAATATTTTCTGGAAGCATTGATTGTAAAACATTTACAAGTGCTCTTATGTTATGATGTGTTTTCTTTTCTTCTTCATATACCTTTGCAGGGTCAATAGTCCATGATACCGTATCAAGTTCTTCTTCAAGCTCTTTAGTAAGCATATTTCTCGTTTTTAAGTGTGCTTTAATAAGTGCAATTTCTGCTTTTGCACAAGATATAACTGCAGCTTGTTCAGAAATATAAGATGAAAGAGAGTCAAATACATCAGCTTCAGATAATGAATAGCGATGATCCAAAGGGGAAATGTTTAAAAAAATGCTTCGTGAATCCATAAAAATCCTTTTATACCTAAAATTTATTCTAAGTTATCAACTTCATCCAATAAAGCTTGATAAAGAGTAATAACATCATTATTTGCTCGTTGCAAAGAACCTACCAAACGACTTCCTATTCTATAAAGAGATTTGTAGCCGAAATAAGGTTCTCTCTCACATAGCTCAAGATAGGAACTACCGCAAATCATAAATGTCTTACAAGCTGTGAGAGCTACAACGGAAGCACTTCTTTGAGAATGATTAATTAATGCCATTTCGCCGAAAAAAACATTGTGTTCAGCATTCAAATTTACAACAGCAAATCTATCTTCATGCAATGTATTTCGCATTACTTGAACACTACCTTCTGCTAAAATATGCAAAGAATCTCCGAAGTCACCTTCATTAATAATTACGTCCCCAGCTTCAAATGTTTCGAGTGTCATAATTGCACATATATCAGTTAAAATTTGCTCATGTTTTTTTGTTTTTGAGGTGAAATCTGAAAATATTTCAATTTTTCTAAGTCGCTCTAAAAGTTCGGGAGTGCTATCCATATATTTCTTCCTCCTCAGCTTTTTTTTCGCCTATATTAAATTCCCCGTAAATAAAGATTCCCTTTGTATGTTCTTTTATTATGTAATTATCGCTAGGAACGAGCACGGGTTCATTGCTTTTTAGCTTCTTTATTTGCTTTAGATTAGTAACAATTTGCTTCATATTTGGATTCTTTTGTGCATCATCTAATGCTTCACGCCTTCTATGATAAAAATTACCTGTATTTTCTAAAAGACCTATAAGAATCTTATTTGACCCAGATAGAGAGCGCCTGTACTCAACGTATTGTTTTCCTATAAAACTTTTATTAATATCATCTATAACTAACCCTTTCCCTGATACTTCAGGCAAAAGGTGTTTTAATACATGACTAAGACCAATCCCACTCGAAGCTGATACCAAGAGACTCCTTTCGTAATCGCTTGTTAAAATAATTTCATCACAGTGTGCACCTTGTAAATGTCGCTCAAAACCAGGGTCGACAAGTTCTACAACCCTATATATTCTAGGATTAAGTGCAGCTATTGTAAGCGTTGCAAGTACTGTTCTTGAATCCATTTCAAGTTGGGAAAATTTTTGAGAATAATCAGCAAGTAAAAGAACTCGTTCTGCCGTTTTTATATTTGCCATTAATAGTGTTGCTTCTTGGGTATAATCTCCATGAATATAATGGATATCCTTAAATTCAGATTTTGAACGTAGGTTTTCAATATGCTCAGCTGGAGCAGTGTTAATTAAAACAATTTTATCTAAAGTTAAATTTGGGTTTGAATTTAATATTCCTTCAAGAATGCGTTCGAATCCATTTTTCCATCCGCAAATAATAAAATGCTTTGAAATTTTTTTCAACACTATTCGCCCCCTATCCCTTTTCAATTGTCTATCAAATAATACAGAAGCTACTTTACCACTTATTGCAGCAAAGGCAATTACGCCAAATAATAATAATACTATACCTGCTATGCGTCCAGTAACTGTAGCCGGTGTTATGTCTCCATACCCTACGGTGGTCATGGTTACCAACGAGAACCACACTACATCAAAAAACGTATTTATATTTTTGTTTACGCCACTTTCTGCTCTAAAAATAAATATCATTATTAGTATAAAAATACAAAATAGTAGAATTGTATACTGAACAAATTGGTCATAAAGTAAGTTCGAAAATCCTCTTTTTATTTTTTTTCGAAAATATACGAATTTAGATGGAGAAGATTTTCTTTTGGTAGTCCTTTTTGAACCAGTACTCATATGTCATTTTACGATAGTTTTAAAAAATCATCAAGTAGTCTATAAAAAAAGTATAAAGAACAAAATTGACGTGCATGGTGGACATGTGTTATTTAACAAGGCTGTAAAGATACTGACCTTACCGCTTGCTTAAATATACCAATTTTTGTAAAATGGCGGCATGAAATTTATTACATTAATAATAAAAAAACTACAAACATGGTATACCTATGTTAGCACACAAACAATAAGCCGTTCACACGGAAAGTGCTTACACTGTGGACTATGCATAAAGAATGTACCTTGCCCGCAGGTTTTTAAGAGCAAGTAATAGAATATTTCCCCCTTGTTTTTTTCCTTGTAAAGCACTACTATACTTGCATGACAAAAAAAGTATCGCTCACAAAATGCACAACGTATGATAAGGATTTAGTATATGAAGCCTTACGCCGTGCCATGGAACTAGTTCCACCTCCAAATGTTAAAGATAAGATAGTTCTCTTAAAACCAAACCTTCTTACTCCAAAAAGAAATGATACCGCTGTATGTACTCATCCCGTAGTTGTAGCACAAGCTGCAAAGATTTTTTTAGAATTGGGAGCAAAAAAGGTGCTTGTTGGTGAATCTCCTGCAACACATGCGTCAACACAAAGTGCAAAACAAACAGGTTTATTAGATGAAATAGAAAGCGTCGGAGCTGAATGGGCAGATTTTTCAGATAGCATAATTGTACAAAATCCTAATGGAAAACTCGTAAAATCATTTGAATTTGCAAAACCATTTAATGAAGCTGATATTGTCGTATCAATTGCTAAGCTAAAAACACACCAACTTATGGCTTATACAGGAGCTATGAAAAATCTTTTTGGACTTATGGTAGGCTTAAAAAAAGCACAGTCTCATTTTAGATTTTCAGAGCGAAAAGAGTTTTCTCACTTTTTAACAGACCTTTGCATCGCTGCAAATCCTCAGTACGCAATAATGGATGCAATAGTTGGCATGGAAGGTCCCGGTGGTCCTGGAAATGGAGACCCTATTAACTTAGGATTTTTAGCAGCCAGTGATAATGTACTTGCCTTGGACTGGATATGTGCTTCTATAGTGGGATACAAAAGTGAAACGATTGCAAACTTACAAGATGCCTTAGAAAGAGGTATTTGGTTAGATAATCCTCAAGAAATTCAAGTACTTGGTGAAACTATTGAAAGTGTAAAACCAAAAAGCTTTAAAATTGTAAACCAAACAACAATAAATATGGAACTAAGAAAGCATATTCCTTCATTTATCTACAAAATTATTGAACTTGGTATGGTAAAAACACCTCGATTTGTGCATAAAAAATGTGTGCGTTGTGGAAAGTGTGTAGAAATATGTCCTGCACAAATACTGCATATTGATGAAAAAGTCTTAATAGACAAGCCAAAATGTTTGCATTGCTTTTGCTGTCATGAAGTATGCCCTGTAGATGCAATTAAACTCAAAAGATTTTAGAACCTGCTTTAAAATTACAAGAGACGTTAGTTAACCTAACGTCTCTTTGATGCGTACTCAAAAAAGGTGATTTATATGCATCCTCACGGAAAAGTCATAAAAATAACACAACTAAGCATTCAAATAGCAAGTATGCACAGTATATACCTTTTTAAGTAAATGTCAAGCGAAAATGTAAAAAACATTACAAAAAAACAAAATTCATTTAAAACACAACCGAAAGTCCCACGCTAGCATCAAGATACGGATCAGTATTTGGCTCAGTTGAGAAAAAGTTACCAACACTTGCTACTAAATGCACATCAGATAGCATGCTCCAGCGTGTAGAAAAGTTCCACTGTACTCCTGTATAGCCCTTATCTTTAGAAGCATCCATAACATTAAAAAGTACATCTGCTCCCAAGAGTAGTAAAAGAGAATCTACTGGATGTACTATGCCAATAAATCCGGTTTTAATCATTCCTCCATAAGGAACACTATCATCCATACTTGCTAAGTTTTCTGTTATGGGAACAAAAGTATTTTGTGCTCCACCAGTTGCAAACATTGTTTTCCATGAAAGTATGGAGTTAGCAAATGGCAAAAAGTATGATAGTTCCAAGATTGATAAGTTAGCAATAGTATCTTGTTCTGCAAGTACATAGTTAAGTGTAGTAGAAGCACTGTAATAAAATGCTTCTCCCATTGGGCCCTGTAAACCCACTGTTGCATAAAAACGATTCGAACTTGATGTTCCACCTACTGTGTCTATTGCGCCATTTAAATCTACAGCAAAAGCGTGTTGTCCGTCAAATAAATACGGCATACGAAACGTAAGATTTGCAAGCACAAAGGCTGGTGCAAGTGTATAAATATCTGATGAAACTGCAGCATTTTCAATGCCAAACATTGTTACCTCATGTCCATTTAAGAATCCTGTAAAGCCCACATACGTTGATAGCTCATACAGTGAGCCTGCTAATGCAACGTTTACTGCATCCAGTGGTTGTGATACTATAATACCTGTTGTATCGTAGACATTGAATCGTCCAAGAGATACATTAATGTTACTACTTTCGCTCGTAGAAAATTGTGCAGAAAACTGTAGCGTTGAGAGATTTATAATGTGAGAAAGCGTTGAGGCTTGGTTGCCCGCAAGGGCGTTTGTAAAACCAAACTTGTAGTAAGCTTCTGCTGTGATTGACATTGGAACCGTTACACCAAATGGAACAAATCCTCGCAAGGTGAGTCTGTCGCTGTTATCGAACAATAGATTATCTGTTTCTCCTACAAAATTTGCATCTGCATCTACAGTTGCAGACCATGTAGCACAAAACAAGGGTAAAGTTGCCCCAATAATTATTAAAACAAGTACAATTTTTTTCACACTATCCCCTCTACCTATTATAAATATGAAATTTCATTGGCATTTTTACATATTGTTGTAAATCAATTGTGGTGCGTTGTTCTGAATATTCTATAATTTTTGTCATTATTGTAAGAGCTTGTGGACCAGTTACCGCTTCATTTGGCTGTACAAGTGGATTAATAATATTCATAGACTGTAAGTGTGTAAATGCATACCTCGGAGAATTTGTTAAGCGAAGAAAAAGTCCTCCCTTTATACCCCACACTTGGGTGCAAAAATAGGCAAAGTCTCTGTTCGATAAAGGGCTTTCAGTATCTTTTATTTTGGGAAACCGTGAATACCTCTCTAAAGCGTTTAAACTATATTCTTCACTTGTTGTATTCTCAACTATGTTTAAATAGGTGGCTGCAATATACGCAACATCTAATAGATTCACTGTTTGGGAAGAAACCATTTCAGACACCTTTTGTGCTGATTGTGAAAATCCTCCAACGCAAAAAATAACACTACATACTATTAAAACTATTTTTTTCACTGATTTCCCTTTT
>CAYJHL010000065.1:0-8844 GCA_964369585.1 uncultured Treponemataceae bacterium
CGCCCTAAAAATTATGACTCAAAATTTTCTATTTGTTCGCTTAATAGCGGTACAAGTTGTTTTTTACGTGAAACGATGTCATTTACAATGTAGACGGAGTCTTCCATTAGTGGGAAATTGATGTGCTGTGTAAATGGCTTTTCACCTGCAACGAGAAGAATACTGGTAAGTTGTGTTATGTCGGTAACCATCATTGCACAGAATAGCAACTTTTGACTTCTCCTTTCAATTTCAAGTTCTGACAAAAACTCTTCTTTACGTTTGAGAATTTCATCCATGCTGTCTACTTCAATTTGGCTTACCGTAAATTTGAATGCTCGTTCGGAGTATTCTTTCATATCTTGATGAATAACTTCACTTGCTGTGCGCCCGCCAATTCGGCTTGCAGCCATTACAATGTCTTGGCCAAGTTCTTGAATATCCAAATTTGTGATGTTAGAAAGGTATTCTGCTGTTTCTCTATCAATATCTGTTGTTGTAGATGACTGGAGTATTAGGGTATCTGACAGAATTGCACTTAAAAGTATACATGCAATTTCTTTTGGAATTGAAACTCTATTTTCTCGGTACAAATTGGTAACAATTGTAGAAGTAGCCCCAACTGGTTTGTTAATAAATGTTATAGGGTACTTCGTTGAAAGGTTTCCAAGTCTATGATGGTCTATAACTTCCTGAATTATGTAGTTTTCTATACCATCCACAGCCTGTGTTACTTCATTGTGGTCTACTAATATAACTTCAACATTTGCTTCGTGCAAAAGGTCACTTTCGGAAATTATTCCTATAACGGATCCTGCGTCATCGACGACAGGAAGGCATCTACTAGGTGAGTCTCTCAAAATTGGCTGAATTTTTCTAACTGTATCCATTGCTTTGACTGGTTTTAGTTCTTTGTCTGCCATAACGGAAACAGCAGTTGAATATACACTGAGCATAGCAGTAGCAGATGTATCGTAGGGGCTAATAAGAACCGAAACGCCTTTTTTTTCTGCCTTTTCGCGAAGTTCTTTGTTTATAACAAAACCCGATGTTATTACGAGCGCTTTAATACCTGATTCTATACAATATTCTTGAACATCGACTCTGTCGCCTGTGATGACAACTACATTTTCACTTTTTCGCTCATCGAGCAATGTTTTAAATGTGGAAAACTCTGCCGCTCCTACTAATATTGTACACTTAAAAAGCTCTTCTTCATTTTTAAGTATTAATGGTTGTGCATTTAATGTTTCATGAATGAGTTTTATACTTGTTGTAACGGCAGCCTCTTTTTCAGGGTTTAAGAGCTTTAATACATTTTGTGCAAATGCATTGTAGTGTAGAAGAGATTGGTATGAGCCTTCTTTGTTTACAATTGGCAAAACCTTTGACTGGCTTGTTTCCATTTTTGCGACTGCTGCCCAAAGGGATGTTCCTTCGTCTACTGTATCACAACCTTGTTGCATATAGTATTGCACCTTTGGAAGTAAGTCTGGAATGTATTCTGGGTTTGGAACTTTAAATCGATTAAAAATATATTCGGTTTGGGGTGACATTTTACCGGCTCTTGCTGCTTTACAACCAATTAAGCCTAGTTCTTGTTTTAAATGCGCGTATGCTGAAGCTGATACAACTGAATCTGTATCCGGATTTCTATGCCCGATGACATATACTGTTTTGTTCATTTTTTCCTCTTGTTTGACTGTTTTACTACTTCTCATAAACTATCTAACCTTTTCGATTTTAGTTAGAGAAAACAGTCTTATTTTATTCCATTTTATTCTAATTCATTATAACGCGCATTGAACATTTTTGCAATATGAGTTACTCTTGACATATGAAATTAAAATTAAAACCCTTAGATTTTGGTGCAATTGCATGTATGCTTTTGTATGCAGCAAGTGCAACAATTACTCCAATTTGTTTATTGGCCATGGCAGATGAACTAAATTTTTCTCTTTCAGCTGGTGGTGGTATAGAAGGAATTCGTTCTATGCTCATCTTTGTTTCACTTTTCTTTGGCGGATTCATGGCTGCAAAGGTTGGAAAAGTGCGGTCGCTAACAACAGGTCTTTTTGGTTTAAGTATAGGCTATGCTGTATATGCTATTGCACCATCTTATTCTGCTATTTTGGCAGCCACTGTAATTCTAGGGCTTTCATCAGGAATTCTAGAAGGATTAATTAATCCGCTGGTTGCCGATATTCATCCAGGAGATTCAGGGCAATATCTTAATATCGTTAACGCATTTTGGTCTGTAGGTGTGCTTTCAACAGTCATTCTTGCAGGTGATTTACTTACTCGTGGAATTTCATGGAGAACTATTATTGCTTCGTTGGCTGCTGTATCTTTCCTTGTTGGGGTAGCGATGTTCTTTTTACGTAAAAAGGATGTTACACAAGGAGGGCTAACAATAGCACAAGTTATAGGGCAATACAAAGACTGTGTAAAAGTAAAGCATTTTTGGCTCTTTTGTGCAATGATGGTGTTTGCTGGTGGTGCTGAAGGTGCATTTACTTTTTGGAGCGCAAGTTATATTCAAGTAAATTTTGCTGCAAACCCTCGTATGGGAGGTTTTGGGACTGCATTTTTTGCTGCTGGTATGTTGGTAGTACGGCTGCTAGGTGGTATTTTCATAAAACAGCAATATTTAAGACGATTTATTTTAAGTTCTGCAATTTTTGGCTGCGTAGTAGCTGTTGCTATTCCTTTTGTTTCAAGTGTTGGACTCTTTTTCCTAGTATTATTTTTAGCCGGTATGAGTATTGCTTGTTTTTGGCCATCAATACAATCTTATGCCGTAGATCGAATTCCTCAAATAGATGCAACTGCTGCCTTTATACTTATGTCATGCGCAGGAGTACCTGGGTTTGGTCTAGCCTCAATAATTATGGGTATTATTGGAGATGCAGTCGGCTTAGGAAAGAGTTTTTTTATTGTACCAGCTTTTTTAGCAGCTCTCGTAACTTTGGTTCTTTGTGAGAGAAACTATAAACTGAAGCCTACTGTGAGTAATAGCAAATTATGAAAAAAACTGAATGGTTTGAAAAGGATGATTTTTGGCTAAACTTTGGCCCGATAATGTTTGATGAACAACGTTGGGCTGAGGCAAGTTCTGTAGCGTCACAAATAAAAACATTGGTAAATTTGCAAGAGGGTGATTCAATTCTTGATGCAGGCTGTGGGCCTGGAAGGATTAGTATCGATTTTGCTCTTTTAGGATTGGATGTAACAGGTGTAGATCTCATAGAACCATTCTTGCACACTGCTCAGCAAAGTGCTGATGATGAAGGTGTGCCTATAACACTTATACAAGCTGATCTTCGAGACTTTAAAAGTGAAAAAAAATTTGACTGTGCGGCCAACTTGTACACATCATTTGGATACTGTGACAATAAAAAAGATGATGAACTTATTTTACGCCGCATTGCAGACACTGTTAAAGATGGTGGCTGTTTTGTTATGGAATGTTTATCGCGGGAAATAGCTGTTAGGGATTTTACTGAAGGCGAGTGGTTTGAACGTGCTGGAAAAACAGTTTTAACCAAGTTTACAGTAGAAGGAGCGTGGGAAGGCCTTCGCTCTAACTGGACTTTGGTCGATGATGTAACCGGCGATCGCTTAATGCATGAGTTTGTGCAAAGGTTATACTCTGCCGTGGAACTTAGAGAGATTCTTTTAACTTGCGGCTACAAAACTGTTGAAGTATATGGAGACTTTGATAAATCTCCATATGATCACACTGCGCGAACCATGGTTTTGTTTTGCCAAAAGTAGTTTTTATTGAGTATTTGATCCACTATTGGAAATTGTTGCTATTTCATCAACGGACTCTTTTATGGATGAAACCTTTTTAGAAATTATTTGTGTTTCAGAACCAATAATTTCTGCAAGTTCTTTAAATCCTGCAATTGAAGTAGTTAAAGAGCCTGATCCAGTTTTAAGTTCATTCATTTGCACCAAAATTTCGCTCATCATGTTCGTAATTTCTGACATTTCAGAGAGCATTTCATGTACTGAGCTACTTGTTTCTTCTGCTGTATTTTTTGATTCAGTTACGTGATTTGTAATTTCACTAATCATGCTTCCAATAATTTTTGCATTTTCAGAAGCCTTGTCTGCAAGCTTTCCAATTTCATCTGCTACTATTGAAAACCCTCGGCCTGCATCTCCAGCATGGGCTGCTTCAATCGATGCATTAAGCGACAATAGGTTTGTGTTGTAGGCAATAGAACTTATAAGTGTTGAAATTTCAGAGATACCGCTTAAAGAATCTACAATTGTTGTCATTGAATTCATTGTTTGAAATAAAAGGTCTTCGCTTTTTGTTCCTTTGCTTGCTATTTCGTCAACTATTTCTCGTCTTTTTTCTGTTGTATTTGCAAGATTATTTATGGTTACGAGCATTTGCTCCAGTGCTGATGTGGACGATGAAAGTGTTAATGCTCTTTCATCAGCTACTCTTACAAAACTTTCAACTGACTTTGAAATGTCATCAATATCTTGATTTACTGTTGTTACCCTACCATTTAAGCTAACAGAGTTTTCTTCTAGTCTATCTCTTTCCATATTCAGTATTTGAAGGTTATAATGAGAGCAATTTTCGCACTTGTTAAGACCATTGTATATCGCAATTGCCATCATTTCGCAAGAATTATATCCACAGGAGCAACAATTAATAATATCGTCTTCGCCATACTTGTGCATTTTTTCATAAATAGATTTAATTGTAGTTGTATCTGGGGTAATTATAGTATTGTTTGCAGACAAGTCTTCGTAGGTTCTTTTGTATATGCCTGATTTCCAATAGCTATCAATAGCTTTATTAAGTTTTTTCTTTCCGTTCGCCTTGCTAAATGAGGACTTATTTTGTTTATAGGCTGCTTGCATTTCATCTGAACGCTTAGAAACAAAGTACTCCAAGTCATCTTGAGATTTTTCATTTTTTATTTTTTGACTTTTTGTTCCTGTTCCGCCATTACAGCCTTCTTCACAGTTTAGGCAATCTACTAGTAATGGGTTTCTACCCATTTTTATTGCATGAGGGAGTTCATTTAAATAATTATAAATTACATTAGTTCCCTCAATTTTACGAGTCTTTTTATCGATATCGGGAACCTCTCGTTTTGCTGTTGCTAGAAGACCACCTGGGGTAGAAAATAATACGCCCCTTTCGGCTGGTGGGTTGTCGTATGGAGTTTTTGCCATTTTTTCAAGCTCAATATTATTTTCGATAAAATGCTCTTTCACTGCAACCATTGTCACATTCAGAATATCTAATCCTATCTCATCAAATTCACGCTTTTTTGCAACGCAAGGTGATATAGCAACTATTCTGTGGTCTTTATATTGCGGGTAATATTGGTGAATCATTCTAACGGTGTGGAGCATAGGGCTATCTGCTGGTGCTAGATAGGGAATAAGCTCTTTTTTATACAGTTCAATATAGGTTACAATTGAAGGGCAGGGTTGTGCAATAACTACTTTAGGGTTTTCATTTTTTATATAGTCTAAATATGATTTTACCGTAAGTTCTGCGCCAAAACTAACGTCAAAAACAGCTTCTACGCCTATATTTTTTAACCATGTATTTAGCTGCAAATAATTGCCATCGAACACAGCAGCTGCAGCGGGTGCAACAATAGCTACAAATTTTTGTTTGGTTTGTATTCCCTCAAAAAATTCAGCAAAGTCGCCTTTTATATCTCTTGCTTTATGGGTACAGGCTGGGATACATTTTCCGCATCCAACACATAGATTATGATTAATTGTTACTGCATCACCGCTTCCATCAATACAGAATTTTATTGGGCATGCAGCAATACAAGAGTGGCAATTTTTACATTTTTTATCATCAACAGTAATGACTTGTGAAAGCTGTTTCATGAAGAAAGACTCCGATGTTTAACAAAAATATTTAAAATTAGTATACATATTTCAAATATTTTTGTCAATTAAACAACTATGATGGAAAATTTATATATATTGTTTATTGGACTTTTAGATTCTCAAATGGTTCAGGCTTTGCAAAGTGATACCCTTGTGAAAAGTGCACATTGTTTTCTTTCAATATTTGCTGTATTTCTGCATTTTCTACAAACTCTGCTGTAATGTATGCTCCAATTAAACGAGCCATATAACAAATAGCATCAACAATAAGTTTGCTTTCTTTTGATGTTGCAAGATTTTTTATAATATCCCCATCAATTTTAATGATATCGGGGCGCAAAGACATTATTGAAGTATAGGTTGCAAAACCCACTCCAAAATCATCAATTGCTATTTTACACCCTATGTCGCGTGCAGCAGCTAAAAATATTTCAAGTTCTTTTTCATCATTGTAGTTTTCAGTTTCAACAAATTCTATAATAATTTTTGAAGGATCTGGGTGCTGTTTTACCCGTTCAATAAACCACTCTTTAAAATCTTTCGATTGGATATCAAAAAGTGATACATTGAGGCTTAGTTCACTTTCTTTATGTTCAAAATCTTTCATTGCTTTATCAAGCATTGTTTTACTAAGTTGTAAATAAAGCTTTAGAGTTTTCGAAGCTTCTAAAAACATTCCAGGCGGGTATATTTTTCCGTCCTTATCTTGCACACGCATCAGTGCTTCATACTTTATGATTTCATTAGTGTCATTGTTATGTATGCCTTGATAATAAGGAATTATTTTATCATTTTTTATTGCATAATGGAGTAACTCGAATATTGCTATGTTTTTTTCTTTTTCTGCTTCAAGCTTTTCCTTTTCGTCTGTAGCTACAATGAAATTTGTTTGCTCGTGTTGATGCACATAAAATGCGCTTTTTGCCCTGTCTATTAAATTGTCTCCAAATGCAATTACGAAACGAGAAATGCCACCTATCTCAGTGCTTTGGGCGGTAATTATTTCATATTGTTCATAATTTGCTTTCATGAGGCCTAAAAAGTCTTCATCGCTCATGTCGTCATTTGCTACTGCCATAAAGCTCTTGTAACTATGAATGTATACATGAATAACACTATCAAGCCCCATTTGTTTGTAGGCTTCGTTACCCATGTGTAAAATTTCTCTTGAAGTTCTAAAGTATTTTTCTTCACCATGTGTTGCTATCATCATGTCTGCATTTACAACTTCGGTTAAGCATATTTTTGTGAATTTTTTTTCTGCAAGGTCTTTTTGATATTGTTCATAACTTAAAATATTAAATCTGTGGTCAATAAGTTTATCAGATTCGCTCACAATCTCACCTTCCTTTTAGACAAGTGTCTAAAATTATTGTATCACTATTGGAGTATAGGTGCAAGTGCTTTTATATGCCTTATCGTGTTTTTACTGCATTTGTTAAATAGCTATTTCATGAATAGGTAATGGCTTCGAAAAATGGTAGCCTTGTGAATAATGCACATTATGATCTATCAGAATTTTTTGCGTAGCTGCATCTTCTACATATTCTGCCGTTATTTCAGCATTTATTAATCGAGCCATATAACAAATAGCATCCAAAATAAGGTTAGAATCATTAGATGTAGTAAGATTTTTTATAATATCCCCATCAATTTTGATTATATCTGGCTTTACTGACATGATAGAGGTATATGTAGCGAAGCCCACTCCAAAGTCATCAATGGCAATTTTACAACCTATTTCTCGCACCTCTGCCAAAAAGCTTTCTAACTCTTTTTCATCATTATAGTTTTCTGTTTCTACAAATTCAATTGTTATTTTAGATGGGTTTGGGTGGTTTTTTACTCTTTTAAGAAACCAATCTTTAAAATCTTTTGATTGAATATCAAACAGCGAAATATTAAGCGCCAGTTCGCTTTCTTTATCTTCAAAATCACTCATTGCCTTGTCGAGCAAAGCTCTACTGATTGGTAAGTAAAGTTTAAGCTCTTTTGATGAACTAAGAAAAAAATCGGGTGTACGAATGTTTCCTTCTTTGTCAACAATACGCATTAAGGCTTCGTATTTAGTTATTTCTCCAGTGTTATTATCATATATGCCTTGATAATATGGGATGAGCTTGTTATTTGTTAATGCATAGGGGATAAGTTCAAAGAGTTCAAGGTTTTTTGCATGTTTTACTTCAAGCTGTTCTTTTTCATCTTTTACAATAATAAAATTATCTTGCCCAGATTGATGTACGTAGGAAGCGCTTTTTACTCGGTTTATTAAATTATCACCAA
Source organism: uncultured Treponemataceae bacterium (assembly GCA_964369585.1). Lineage (GTDB taxonomy): Bacteria > Spirochaetota > Spirochaetia > Treponematales > Treponemataceae > CAYJFX01. The sequence goes on from CAYJHL010000065.1 coordinate 8,152, forward strand.
ATGCCATTATAAATCGGGAAACGCCCCCAATTTTTGTCTCTTTTGATCTATATAGCTTGTAGTGTTCATAGTTTGCTTGCATTAAACTATAAAAATCATCATCGCTCATATCCTTGTTAGCAACCGCCATAAAGCTTTTGTAGTTGTAAATATAGACATGTATTAAATGATCAATTCCCATTTTTTTGTAGGCTTCATTTCCCATCTGCAGTATTTGAGCGCATACTTTGTAAAATTTTTCTTCTCCAAAAGTTGCAATGAGCAGGTCTGCATTTACTACTTCATTCATGCAAATTTTGTTAAATCTTTTTTCTTGATTGTCTATTAAATATTGGTCGTAACTGAAAATATTGAATCTACGGTCAATTAGCTTTTCGCTCATGCTTTTTTGCGAACTCATTTCTTTCCTTCCTTTTTAATGAGCAGTCATAAATATTGTGAAAGGCAAGCTGATGCTTCAACTTTAACACTTTTTGAGCTATGTTTCAATGTAAAAAGTAGGTTGTTTGTAAAATTTATATAAAATTTTTCAGAAAAAAAAATTAATTTTTGTAGTTGCAATTTGCGACCTTGAGCCTGCACAGGAAGTTGTAATTAAACACAAAAACAATAGGACGACTTAAACCTAGCGGTTTTGTTTCCTATACGCTTTGTTTCGCACAACTTCTATGCCCGGAACACCTGTGATGTTGA
>CAYJHL010000066.1:0-8794 GCA_964369585.1 uncultured Treponemataceae bacterium
GCAAGCGAGCGTAGCGAGGCTTCTAGGACTGAGACGAGCTATTGCTTTTGCGATTTTCTTATGTATTCTGCTTTGAGTGATTTACTGTTACGCCCTAATTTCTTTTTGCCACTCTTTAATGTACATTTCGTATGCAGCAATAGTTGCAGAAAGTACTACATCTGCTAAAGGACCTCTTCCTTCCCAGTTATTACCGTCGCTTACATATAAATGATCTAAAATGCCTTGTACATCTTCTATAGTTAAACTTGGGTCATGAACACGTCTTCTATCTAAACCCCGTTTTTCTTCTTCTAAAACTTGTTCATAGGCTTCATCGAGCCATGCGGTTGATTCACTCATGTAAGTAATATATAATTTTTTTACAAAAAGAGCAAGGGTATGCATTGAATGATTTTTTGTATATTATTAAAATAAAGTTATAAATAAAAAAAAATAATGCATTCTTTTATGTTGACTCTAAAGGTGAAGTATCATGATAAAAAAGCATAATATAATTCTTGTAAGGCTGTTAATCCTTTTCATTTTGACTAGCTTTTTTTATAGTTGTAATAACAAGAACACCAATGCTTTCAAATATAATGGTGCAGATAATAATATTCGTACATTTGAAAGACTCTTATTAAATAATAGGAGTGACCTTGCACTCAATTACTTAAAGCAGAATAATTTTATTCACAAAATCGTAAATGAAGATTATGTAGCATATTGGATTATATATTACTGGGATAATCACATGCCTATGTTAATTGACTATTTGTTTTCGAAAGGTTTAACTCTTAGCAAAGATTTACCTCTTATGCACTTAGCCATAGAAAATATAAACTACGAAGCTTTTGTATGGTTGAGTGAACAAGGATTTGATGCAGCAACAAAACATAGATATGGAAAGTTTATTGATGATACAAGTGCAATAGAATATATCAAGTTTATGAAACTAGAACTAATAAATTATTATGACGATTCTGATGAAATTGAGGAAAGTCCAGAATTATTGGAATTAAAAAGAATTGAACGGTATATTATTATTAGTGAAAATTTAAAGTAAAAGAGACATGAGTATTAACTCATGTCTCTTTAGATTACTTTAGAAGCACTGCAATATCATCTTGACCCCAACGTAGGGCAATATCATATGCTGTTTCGCCTGAAATGTTTTTGATACTTTTATCTAATCCCATAGAAATGAGACGTTGTACAGTTTCGTAATCTGCTTCCCTTGCTGCATAGTGCAGGATTGTTTCACCTGCGACATCTCGCTTTGTTCCAGCTAATTGCACCATAATATTAAGTATATCGGTGTTGTTATTTATTGCAAAGCTTAATGCACTTTGTCCGCCATTATCCATAATAAATGGATCTGCTCCAACTTTTAAGAAAGCTTCTACCACATTAACTGAACCTTTTTGTGTTGCAAGTAAGAGAGGTGTTTTTCCTTCACTATTTCTTCTGTCCGGTGAATATCCTGTATCAATAAGATATTGCAAAACTTCTTCACTCGTTGTATTAGTTACTGCAATATGTAAAGGTGTGTTTCCATCTGAGTCTGTCAAGTGTACATTTCCTGACAATACTGCTTCAACCAATGTAATGTTTTTATCAAAGACTAGTGAAAGTGGTGTTCTGCCGTGAGTATCTCGAGCTAATGGATTTCCACCAGCATTACTAATAATTCTTATTAAATCTAAATTCTCTGTCTCTACAGCTTCATGATATGCATTTCTGCCATACATTTCAGGAATTGAAGTATTTGCTCCTCTTGTAATTAAGAGGCTAACAATTTGTATGTTTTGTGCTTGTATTGCATCCATAAGCGGAGTGCGTCCTGCAGAATCTGCAGCATGAATGTTTGCTCCTTCTTCTAATAAGAGAACTATCATATCTACTTTTCCTGTTCGAGATGCTTGGTGTAATGCAGTTTTTCCTGAAAGATTTTTTGCATTTACATCGTATCCATTTTCAATTGCTAGACGTGCTGCATCTTTTGCATCCCATCTAACGCTGTAATGTACAATAGTGTCACCTAGATAGTTTCGTAAATTTCTATCAGTTCCGTTGCGTAACAAAATCTGTATGCCTTCAATATTATTTGCTTTAACCGCATTAAACATAGGGCTTTCACCATTATTATTCTGTGCGTTTGGATTACCACCTTTTTCTATAATGCTTATGAGAGAATTGTTTAAGTTCCATTCAGCTGCATAGTGTAGAGGTGTATTTCCTGAGCCATCTTGTGCTTTTATTACTTCAGATGTTAATACCCAATCTTCAACCTCTGCTCCCCAAGTAAGGGCTAGACGTAATGGAGATGAGTTTTCGCTATCTGTTGAAAATACATCTGCTCCACTAGAAAGTAATTTTTCTCCAATGGTTCTATTATTGTCCTGTACTGCCAAGTATAATGCTGAGTGTCCATTTCTATTACGTGCATTTACATCTATTCCCATGTCTAATAAAAATGATACTTGATCTACACTGGAATTCTTTGCAATTGCTATATGAAGTGGTGTATTACCCATTGAGTCACGAAGCGATACATTTTGTTTGTTTATTAATTGCTTAGTCATTTCTAAGCCTGCATCTAGAGATCGATACAATGGTGTAATATTGTTAATATCTGCCGCATGTATATCTGCACCCATTCGAGCATAGAATTCAATATGTTCTGCTATACGTTTTTCAACAGCTTGAGCTAGTGGTGTTACACCTTTTTTATTTCTCTCATTAATATCTGCATTTTTGGCTACAAGATATTCAAGGACACTTATACGTGCTTCCGTTAGAGATGCAATATGGAGCGCTGAATCCCCAAATGTATCTGTAGCATTCACATTTGCACCATTACTAAGTAAAACCTCATAAATTTCAAATTGAGTTTCTTCTGGTGTAATAATTAATAGTGGTGTTTTGCCCATTGTGTCTTGCGTGTTTACATCTGCTCCAGCAGCAATAAGCATTTTAACAATAGAAAGCTGACCATATCTAACAGCTTCATGAAGTGCTGTAGCGCCAGAACTATCCTTTGCATTTATTGATGCGCTTTGATTTATTAAGTATTCAACAATAAATTTTTCACCTAAAATTACTGCTAAATGTAAAGGTGTTTGACCATCATCCGAACGTAGTGATGGATTTCTCATTTTTACTGCATCTTCAAAAAAACTAAATGTTCCTCGCTCTGGGGCAGCGTTTCCTAAAATAAGTTTTGCAGCTATTTCAACTGAAATATAATCTTTTTGTGTGTATGCAAGAGCTAGAGGAGTTTGACCATTAGCATCAGTTAAAGAAAGAGGAAGGTTTGCTTCTATGGCATAGTTTATGCCATCTATATTTTTCAGCTTTACTAAGTAATGAACTACAGATAAACCTTGGGCATCTTGTAATTGCCCTGTGTGTTCATTTAATAATACTTCTATAAATGAATTACTCTTTGTAATGCCAAGCTCGAAAGCACTTATTCCATCACCATCGCGAGCAAAAATATTGTTTCCTATTTGCGAAAGCAATGATGCAGCTTCATTCCCACCATTTTTAATTGCTAAATGTAAGGGAGTGTCACCTTGTAAATTTTTAATTTCTGAATTAGCACCTTTAAACAATAAAAAATTAACAATATCTGCATTATTTACTGTGGCTGCTGTATGGAGTGCTGTGTTTCCATTATCATCAACCATGTTAATGTCTGTTTGTGTTTGAAATAAAGCTTGTACTTCATCTGTTTTTCCAGCAACAATTAACTCTTGTAAACTCATTGCTGTTTGTGTGTTATCAACTTCCTGAGTCGTTGTACACGAAAGTATCACGGCTGCTACAAAAAACATTTGTAATAGCCTAGAAACATGTTTCATATTATCTCCTAAAAACACGTATTGTATGTTTTATATAACTACGTATTCTTATATATTATCGAAGTATTTTATTTAATTATTTAGTCAGATAACAAAATTTACGTAAATATTACAATATCAACAAAAAAAAGCTTGTATTGTTTCAATATTCTATGATACACTTTGGTATGTAACATTATGGAGGAACTTACATGAAAGTTAAAAAGCAACGCTTTGCAATGATGGGAAATGGAAAAAAGGTGCATTTATATACAGTTTCAAATGATACAATGTCTTTTTCTGTTACAAATTATGGTTGTATAATTACGAGTATAGTTGTGCCATCTTCAACAGACTCAGAGCGTAAAGGGAAATCTGATGATATAGTATTAGGTTATTCAACCTTTGATAAATATATCGAAGATACATCAACCTATTTTGGATCGTTTGTTGGTCGTTTTGCAAACAGAATAGCAAAGTCAACTTTCAGTTTAAATGGTGTTGATTACGCGCTTGATGCAAATAATGGAAAAAACAGTCTTCACGGCGGGTTTGAAGGCTACAATAGAATGATCTGGAAAGCTAAGACCATCTCTACAAAAGAGGGAACTGGTGTATGTTTTTCTCGAACAAGCCCTGATGGAGAGCAAGGTTTCCCAGGGACATTAAAGATGAAAGTTTATTATCTACTTACAAATAAAAATGAAATTATAATGCGATACGAAGCCAAAACAGATGCTGACACCCCAGTAAACTTAACAAATCATTCGTACTATAATTTGAAAGGAAATGGAAATATTGGCAGCCATACTATGATGATAAATGCTGATACCTATTTACCTGTGAATGCAGAGTTGATTCCAACTGGAGAAAAAAAAGCAGTAGAAGGTACGGCATTTGACTTTAGAAAACCAAAAGCAATTTCTAAAGATATTAAGGAAGCTAATGGGTACGATCATTGTTTTTGCTTAAATACTACCAAAGATGGAGTAAGACTTTGTGCAGAAGTAAAAGAACCTACCTCTAAACGGGTAATGACTGTGTACACAGATCAAATTGGAGTTCAGTTTTATTCCGGAAATTTTTTAGATATAAAATGCGGAAGGAATGGTGTAGCGTATGAAAAACATAATGGCTTTTGTTTAGAAACTCAATCATACCCTGATAGTCCTAACCAGCCAAATTTTCCTTCAAGCATTTTAAAAAAAGGAAATATTTATACCTCAACAACTATTCATAAATTTGATTTGTATTAATCAAAGAATTGGGCTGCCTATCATTTGGCAGCCCCTTTTTTTTAGTATAGAAGTTTTATAATTCTTCAATTAGTTTTTTAACAGTTAAAAGATGTTCTTCTATCATTCTTTCTCTGTTTGCCATACCTCTAGAAGTTTCGGTTAATATTTTTATGGAACAATTTTTAGCTCGTGTACCAATTCTATCACCGCACATAACTGTTTCCATTGACTTAGCAAAACCTTTGTTTGTAAGGTGTTCCATCGTATTTCCAGCTATGGCTATAAATAATACATTTTCAAAGTTTGGCATAATACAATCTTCGTATGCAAAACCTAATGTCCAGACTCTATCAAACCACCCAACAAGCTTTGCTGGTGCTTCTGTCCAAAACACAGGATATACAAAAATAATATTTTTTGCCTTAAGTATTTTTTCTTGTTCAGTAACAACATCTTCAGGAAGGGGAATATCTTTTTTATAAAAAGCTTCTCGAATATATTCCGATTCAGACATATCGGTTTTAAAATCTTGTTTATATAAATCTGATACTTCCCATGACCAGCCTTTTTTATCTAAAGCATTTGTTATTTCATTTTTTACTTCAAAAGTAAAACTCTTTTCGCTGGGGTGTACGTATACTATTAGTGTGTGCATGCTATAATGCCCTCTTATATACTTCTTTAATTTCTTCATAATCTAGCACCTTAAACGATCCAACTGTTCTTGTGCCTTGATAAGTACACTTAAATGCTAACTCATCAATTTGTTCAGGTGTAAGAGAAAGTCCTAATGCACTAATAGTAGTAGGCATGTTAATTGACTTAAAGAAAGTTTCCATTGCCTCTATTGCTTTGCCCGCCGCTATTTTTTCATTGTCCTCAGATATTGAAAAAACTTCACGCCCTAGTTTTGCAAATCGTGCATAATTTACATCAGCAACATATCGTGCCCAAGCTGGCCAAATTGCAGCTAAACCTGCACCATGTGTTACATCAAACATACCACTTAATTCATGTTCTATTTGATGGGTAGCCCAGTCAGTTTGGCTGTAGCCACATTGAGTTATACTATTGTGCGACAAACTTCCTGCCCACATAATTTCTGCACGAGCATTATAGTTATTTGGATCATTTTTTAGCACTAATCCATTTGCAATGGTAGTTTTAATTAATCCCTCTGCAATGCAATCACTCATCATGCATGAATTATTTATGTCTTCACTATTACTATAAAAGTATCGTTCTAATGTGTGCATAATAACATCAACAACACCACTCATAGTGTGCCACTCAGGTAATGTCATAGTTAGTTCAGGATTCATAATTGAAAAAGTGCTTCTGCATAAATCGTGGGCATATCCTCTTTTTATTAAACCGTCTTCATTTGTTATAACAGTGTTTGGACTCATCTCACTACCAGCGGCCGCAATTGTAAGAATACAGCCTAACTTTAAACATGCTTTTGGTTCAGCTTTACGCAAATAAAAATCCCACACATCAAAATCTATACAAGAGCCGAGTGCAATCGCCTTAGAAGAGTCAATAACACTTCCTCCTCCTACGGCTAGGATAAAATCTATATTATTTTCTTTGCAGAGTTCTATACCTTTATGGACTAATGATAAAAGTGGATTTGGTACAACTCCACCTAAAGTCATATACTCAATGTTTTCTTCTTTAAGTGACTCGAAAACTTTATCTAATAAGCCTGACTTTTTTGCACTCTCTCCACCATAATGAACCAATACTTTTTTAGCACCGGTATTCTTTATTAATGAACCAACTTGGCTTTCTGTATTTTTGCCAAATATCATTTTAGTTGGAGTATAATAGTTAAAATTTTGCATGCGTTTTCTCCGTTGTGTTTTTATATAGTATATCTGATAACCTTGGACAATGCAATATTAACTTATTAAATATAGATGTTAACTTATTAAATATAGATTTCTAACTTGACAAAAAATATACTTCATGTGATAATGTGAAAAATGCAAAGTAGGTAAAAATTTATCTGTATAACATGCATGATAAGGGGAAGAAAATGAGTAATAAAACATTAGGAATTGAATTAGGCTCGAGTAGAATAAAGGCCGTATTAATTGATGATAAAGGGAACGTCATTGCTAGTGGCGCTCATGATTGGCAAAATAGTCTTATAGATGGATATTGGACTTATTCACTAGAAAATGTATGGAAGGGTGTTCAAGATGCTTTTTCTAAAGTTTCAAAGGATTATAAAGACAAAACTGGCGAAGCTTTGAATACAGTAGATGCAATGGGTGTAAGTGCGATGATGCATGGATACCTTCCATTTGATAAATCTGGAAATCAATTAGCATCATTTAGGACATGGAGAAACACAAATACTGCTAAGTCTGCTGAGTTTTTAACTGAAGAACTTCAGTTTAATATTCCAGAGCGATGGAGTATTGCTCACTTATACCAGTGTGTTACTGAAAATGATACGCATACAAATGAAATTGATTTTATGACTACGCTAGCAGGCTATGTTCATTGGCAGCTAACTGATGAAAAAGTGTTAGGGATAGGCGATGCTTCTGGTATGTTTCCAATTGATAGTGAAACCAAAGATTATGACCAAAAAATATTAGATAAAACAAATGTTTTACTTGAAAAAATAGGATTTACAAAAAAAATTGAAGCTGTTTTCCCAAAAGTTCTAGTGGCGGGTGAAAATGCAGGTTCATTAACAGAGAAAGGTGCAAAATTACTTGACCCATCTGGAAATTTCAAAGCAGGTATACCTCTTTGTCCACCAGAAGGTGATGCTGGTACTGGTATGGTTGCCACAAATAGTGTTGCACAAAAGACTGGTAATGTATCTGCAGGAACAAGTATTTTTGCAATGATTGTTTTAGAAAAGTCACTTAAAAAGCTGCATAGAGAAATAGATATGGTTACTACTCCATGCGCAAGTCCAGTAGCAATGGTGCACTGTAATACTTGTACTTCAGAATTAGATGCATGGATTACAATGTTTGATGAAATAGTAAAATGTACAGGGAGCTCTTTCACAAAAGGACAGCTTTACGATATGTTCTACGAAAAAGCTTTAGAAGGTGATAGCGACTGTGATGGAATTATTAGCTATAACTATTTTGCTGGTGAGCCAATTACAAAAGTTGAAAAAGGTGTTCCACTTATGTTACGCAGGTCTGATACTAAGATGACATTGTCAAATTTTGCTCGATCTCAAATATATGGTACTATGGCAACGTTACAAATTGGTATGGATATTTTATTTAATGATGAAGGCGTAACGTTAGATGTGTTACTAGGTCATGGTGGTTTATTCAAAACTCCAAAAGTTGGTCAAAAACTTATGGCTGATGCATTGAATATCCCTGTATCTGTAATGACTACAGCCAGTGAAGGTGGGCCATGGGGAATTGCATTATTAGCAGGTTATATGCTAAATAAAAATGAAAATGAAAGCTTACAAGAGTATTTACAACAAAGAATCTTTTCAGAATTTGAGGGTAGCACAATAAAACCAACAGCGAAAGATGTTGAAGGCTTTGAACGATATATTCAAAACTATAAAAAAGGCCTAGCAGCTGAAGTTGCAGCAGGAAATAACATGTAATACAAAAAAGACGGATTGCAGTTTGCAATCCGTCTTTTATAATTAGAGCCAACCTATTTCAATAAGGCATCTTACTATCGAGTTTTGCGATATCGAAGTTAAGTGAATAGCACAAAACTCGT
>CAYJHL010000067.1:0-8787 GCA_964369585.1 uncultured Treponemataceae bacterium
AAGCAGGATTAAATAAGCTTATCGATGTGCTTGACCAAAAGGTAAAAAAAGAAAAGGATAAAATACAAAGATAATTACGTAGAAGTTGGCATTTTTGCCAACTTCTACTATCGAGTTTTTTGCTGTGCAAAAAAATATCGTGAACTTCTTAATTATGTGTCATCTATGACACGGTTTTCGTATCTAACACATTGGTGGTAGTGGCAACAGTTTTTTATTGTTAAATAAAGCCTTATTAATTGTTAATTATTCATTATTAATTATCGCTAAACGATTGAATAAAATCACTATTCAGTGTATAGTAGTTCTTATGGTTGAAGAAAAAAAGTTTACTGTTTTAGATCTTCTAAGCCTCGACTTAAAAGGGCATGATGCACTTAATTTAAAGTGTATAGGGGGAAGAAAAGGTTTATCTCGAACTATTACACTCCCTGACTTAAATAGGCCAGGCCTCGCGTTATCTGGCTTTTTTGATTCATTTGGTTTTGCTCGTGTACAAGTTTTCGGACAAGGTGAAAGTACTTTTCTTGCAAAACTAGTAGAAGACGGAAATCTTGATTCTATAAAAACATTTTTTACCTATACAGTGCCTTGTTGTGTTTTTACTCGTTCTATTAACCCACCGAAAGAATTTTTGTCTATTGCAGAAGAAACCGGATGCGCGATATTGCAAACCGATTTAGAATCTACAGATTTTTCAAGTCGCATTTTACGTCTTTTTTCTGACATCTTTGCAGAACATAAAGTTATACACGGTGTTTTTATTGAAGTATATGGTATCGGAATTATTATTAGCGGAACTTCTGGGGTTGGTAAAAGTGAAACTGCTTTAGAATTAGTTCACCGAGGCCATCGATTAGTAGCAGATGATGTAGTAGAAATACGATGTGTAAATGGTAATATTTTGCTTGGGCGTGGTCCAAATAAAATGATTAGCCATCATATGGAAATTAGAGGGCTAGGAATTATTAACATTCAACAACTATATGGTGTGGGTGCTATTCGTGAACAAAAAGAAGTACAGCTAGTTGTTAAACTTGAAGAGTGGAATCCTCAAAAAGTATATGACCGTTTAGGGACTGCTGAAAATACTGAAGAGATTTTAGGGGTAAAAATCCCAATGATTGAAGTTCCTGTAAAGCCAGGGCGTAATATCCCAATAATTTTGGAAACAGCTGCAATGAACGAACGATTAAAATCAATGGGTTATCATTCTGCTCGAGACTTTAATCAAAACGTGTTGCGCTGGATAGAAAGTGGTGAATCTCAATCTGCTTATTATGGAGCAGAAGATATATATTAAAAAAAATATGTACTGATAAAACAAAGGCGTTTTATCATAGACAAAAAATGGGAGTTTTATATGGCAGAAAAAACAGTTATTGTACAAAACAGAGCAGGGATACATGCAAGACCTGCAGCATTGATTGCTCAAACTGCAAATAAATTTGTTGCAGAAGTTTTTATGACAAAAGACGGAATGGAAATAAATGCAAAATCTATTATGGGTGTAATAACAATGGCAGCAGCATATAATAGCTCCATTGCAATTAGAACTGAAGGGTCGGATGAAGATGATGCTTTGAATGCTCTTTGTGCTCTTTTTGATTCAAAATTTGAAGAGGACTAGTTTTTTTTCATATGAAAGAGTTAACAAGTCGGCAGCAAGAAATACTTGATTTTATTACTGTGTTTGCAAGAACACATGCTTGCCCTCCGACTGTGCGTGAAACAGCAGAACATTTTTCTATCTCAATTAAAGCGGTGCAAGATCATTTTTCTGCCTTAAGAAAAAAAGAATACTTAGCTCCATCTCAAGGACGATCACGTTCTCTTCGATTACTTGTTGAATCGAAGGAAGCTACCGCATCGAAAGTGTGTGAAGTTCCTATTTTAGGAGATGTAGCTGCTGGGAAGCCTGTTTTTTGCGATGAGAATAATTCAGGCTCTATTGCGGTTCCTGGAATTATGCTTAAAAATGGATTTGATTATTTTGCTGTCTATGTAAAGGGCGACAGTATGTCTGAAGTAGGAATACTTAACGGCGATATTGCACTTATTCGAAAGCAAGAAACAGCATCAAATAGTGAAATTGTTGTTGCCCTCATTGAAGACTCGGTAACTCTTAAACGATTTTTTAAAGAAACATCAAGAATTAGGCTTGAACCAGAAAATAAAAATTTTAAACCTATCTATTGCCAAGATATTCGTATATTAGGAGTCCTTTCTAATATTATAAGGAATTATTAATGGCAAATGTATCTGCAAGTTATGATAGCCCAATATGGCTTTTTCTTGGCCCAGAAATCGGGAATAAAAATGATGAAATAAAGCAAATTCGCACAATAGCAAAGAAAGAGCTGGGTGATGTCGATGAAGATCATTTTTATGCAAATGAAACAAGTGTATCTGAAATGCTTTCTTTATTGCAAAATGGATCACTTTTTTCTGCGGGGCGTTTTGTTATATTGAGAAATGCAGAGTTAATCAAAAAAAAAGAAGATATAGCCCTTTTAGATGAGTGGGTGACTGCGACTGGGAAAAAATCAAAAACTGAAAACACTGCATGGCTTGTTTTAGTTTCTGATGAAATCTCTGTAGATAAAAAACTCGAAAATCTTATTCCAAAACAACATAAAAAAGTATTTTGGGAGCTGTTTGAAAACCAAAAAACTGAATGGTTAAGAAATTGGTTTTCAAAAGAAGGTTTTACAATTGATGCAGATGCGATTGATACTATTCTAGAGCTTATTGAAAATAATACCGAAACACTTAAAAATGAATGTGCTCGTTTTTCATTATGCTTTGAAAAGGGACGTAGTATCACCGTTGATGATGTTGAAACAGTTTTAAGTCATAGCCGTGAAGAGTCTCCTTTTACACTGTTTTCTACTATGTGCGAAAAAGATAAAAGTCCAACCGATAGACTGAGCTCTTCGTTGTCAATATTACAGCACATTAGGAATTCAAAAGAATCTTCCTATGTGCAGTTACTTGCGGCGCTTGCTTTTTGTTTTAGAAAACTAAAAGCTTGGCATACCTTATATCAAGAGAATCCGTATCCTTCCGATTTTGATTTAAAAATCAAGGGTTTCTCGAGTAAAAAGATGCAAGGGCAATACGCATCTGCTGCAAAGTTATGGTCATTGAAAGAAACCGTGCTTTGTTTATCGCTTTTGTCGCAAACAGATATGAAAATTAGAACAACAGGAAATACAATTGAAGAGATTGCATTGCAAGAGCTTTTGTATTCCCTAATTATAAAAAAGGGGAGAGAATTACAGGTCTATACTATTTAGTAATTCTTTTAATGCTTTTAGCTCATCTCCAGTAAGAGATATTCCTTTGCTCATTTTTGCCCCATCTGGTGACCATGAACGAAGATCGTATTTTGCATCTCTGCCTGCCCAAGACACACTCGTCAGTTTTGTTTGCCACCCAGCTTTACTTGTTGAAAGAGTGCCAAACTCCTTTTCAATATTGAAGCTAAAATCGCCTTCCATTCGTTACCTCCACTAATTTCTAGTTTTTTATATAGAATAGATTTTACTTGTTCTATACACATATATTATACTCATTTTTTGTGAGAATTAAAGGTTTTTTTTGAAAAAAAAATAAAAAAAAGTTGCATTATTTTTTGATATACAGTAAAATAGAGGAAAGATGTTTTAAACTAAGCATAAGATGGTGCTGAATTACTATACAACTATGTAAGCGTTGCTTTCTATTTGTATAATTAAAATTTCTTACAATTATATTTACTATGTTAGAGATAATCTTTAACAATAAATGGTTTTACAAGGAGTCTTGTATGAAAAAATTACTACTTGCAGGGATGTTTTTTGCATTGTTAGTATTGTCGGGTTGTAAATCCACGCCGGAAGAGCCAATTGAAACACCCGAAACTACAACAGAAACTGAAGTTCAGCCTACTGAAACAGCTACTGATAGCTTAGTAGATGCAAATGCTGCTTTAAAAGCTGATATTGAAAAAGCGAGAGCAATGGCAATTACTGCAGGTGCAGAACAATATTTTTCTGAAGAATTAATGGTAGTAGATGTGGCTTCTACAGAAGTTCATGCTGTGTACGAAGATGGCGGTGATGAAGAAGCTTTTAATGAAAACGCTACTGATATTCTATATCAATATCGAGCGCTTGAAGAAGCTGCAAAAGCATCAAAAGCTGCAGAAACAATTGCGAAAATGAATCTAGAGTCATACGATGCTAACGCTTATGCAGAAGGTAATGCTGCATCAGAGGCTGCTTTTGCTTTGTTTAATTCTGGTTCAGATGGTAAATCAATTTACGATGAAGCTAAAAAAGCTTCAGATGCATATGGAAAAGTACTATTTACTGCGTTTACATCTTTAGCAAAAGAAGAACGAGATCGTTTTATGACTGTTAAAGCACAAGCTGATGAAATTAAGGCTGGTGTTGCAGATAAATCTAACTACGCAAATGCTGTAGTATTTTTTACACAAGGTGATCAAGATTTAGTTTCAGATAATCCAGAAGCTGCATATGGTAATTTCACTATTGCAGCTGATGCAATGACTACAGTATATGAATCTGTAGTAGAAAAACGACGTTTAGCTCAAGAAGCTATAGACAGAGCAAAACGACGACTTGAAGATGCAGAGGAAGTTGCAACTACTGCGGATACAATTGTTCCACTTGCAGATGTAGAATCTCTTGAATCTGTAAATGAAGATACAGCAGAAAATACACCGGAGGCTGAATAATGAAAAAAATAATACTTATTACTATTATTTTGCTAAGTGTTGTACTTGTTACTCTCGGAGCACAAAGTTATAGAGATAATGAATATCAACGTCTTGCACGGGAATATACCCTTAAATCAGAAACTGCATTTGATGCAGGTGAATATGACGATGCTGTTGAATACTCACTTCTTGCAGAAGAAAATGCAGAGCTTTCAGAAATTTATATTTCAGAAATGCTTGCTAAGTATGAAGCAAATACACGCATTATTTATGCTCGAAATAGAGTCGTGTACGCAAAAGGTATTAAAGCTGATGTATACTATCCAATGGCTTTTGAGACAGGATCTAAAGCTCTTGATAATGCTCTTCTAGCATATGACTTAGAAAACTGGGCAACTGCAACATTGTATGCTGAAGAATCTTTAGCAGCACTTGATGGAGTAAAAGAAGTTTTACCACTACCTGAATACTATGTAGTAACTCCTTGGGCTCAGTCTAAAGACTGTTATTGGAATATTTCTGGAAAACCATACGTATATAACAATCCATTGCTTTGGGAAAATTTATACCAATCAAATAAAGATGGCATGAGTGACCCAGACAATCCTGATTTAATCCACCCAGGTATGAAAATGTACATACCAAGTTTAACTGGTGAGATTCGTTCAGGTGTATATTCACCAAGCGTATCATATGATACATACGGAGCTCAAGAGTAGGGCAAACAAAAGGCATTCAGTTATAGCTGAATGCCTTTTTATTTATCTAAAAACTATTATGTGAAAAATTATCTTTTGTGTTGCATGTAATACATTAAGGCTGTACCCATAAGTGCATGAATATACGGTTTTTTTCCCATATTATCTATTACTTCATTTACTGGAACAGCAGTAAGATTCACAAACTCGTCATCATCTAAGCTTCTTGTGTTACAGTTTTCCATGCTTTCTGTATAGTACACATGGAGTGTATTACTATATATTGCAGGATTTGGATTTATTGAACCCAAGCATATAATTTCACTTGCTCTGTACCCAGTTTCCTCAAGGAGCTCTCTTTTTGCCCCTATTAACGGTTCTTCACCTTTATCTACAACTCCGCCTGGGAATTCAATACTAATTTCTGCGCTTCCATGGCGCCATTGTGTAACCATTAAAAAACAATCTTCATGTATCCCGTGATCTTTTAATGCTTGTTCTTTGTTTAGAAAGGGAATAGTAATTACCCAGTCAGGTGCATCGAGCACTACGTATGTTGACGTATTTCCTTCAGGAGAAATTGCTTCTTGTTCGTTAATATCCATTATTCGCGTTTTGAAAACACACTTTTTTTTCATCGGTTTCCAAGTGATTTGTTCATTATTTTTTTGCATTTTTTTTCCCTTTTGATTAAAATTTTAAGTTAAAGTCTTGTTTTTTAGGTCTACCACATGTATAATGTATGTAGGGAGTAATGTCAAGGCATTTATTCTTAAGTTTGTTGGTCATATTTGTACTAGCATGTATTTGGAAGAGAAATATTTTGGTAGAAAAGTTATGATGATGTTTCCTTCTACCATCGTTGCACTTCAATTGAGGAGGATATTATGGCAATTATTGCAATTTCTAGACAAGTAGCAGCATTAGGTGATGAAGTAGCTCAAGAGCTCGCGAAAAAACTTGGGTATACATTTATTGGACGCAAAGAAATTGAAAAAAGAATAATAGACTTAGGGTTTGCAGAAGAAAAATTAGAGAAATATGATGAAAAAAAACCAGGTTTTTTCGCCTCGTTAGCAAAAGATAGGGACGAATACCTTGATTATTTGCAAACAGCTGTTTTAGATGCTGCTTCTACGGGTAATTGTATATTAATAGGTCGTGGAGCCTTTGTTATTCTTGAAGATGTTCCTAATTTATTGTCTGTGCGATTTGTTGCAAAAGAAAGTATCAGAGTAGATCGATTAATGCATGAATTTGATTGGGATGAAAAGCAAGCATTAAAGCGGATAGAAGAAAGTGATGCAAATAGGGTTGGCTTTCACAAAAGCTTTTTTAATTTATCTACGGAAGACTCTTCAGCATTTCATATGGTATTGAATACAGGTGTTTTTGATAAAGAAACTGCTGCAAGTATGCTATCTCAAATGACAAAATCTCTTATTACTCCTCAAATGGAAAAAGATGGTAGTAAAAAAATTGCAGAACTCTTAGAGGCTCAAAAGCTCGTAAACATACTGGTATTTGAGCATAAATTAAATATCAATTTCTTAAGGGCGGTCATTGATGGTGATACTATAACGCTTCAAGGAATTGCCGATTCTGGCGTTTTGGTTGAAAAAGCCACTACTATCACAAAAGAAATTATGTCAGATAAAAAGGTTGTATCTGCAATAAGTATTGTTCAAGACTTTAAGGCATATCCATAAGTACATGAATGATTTTTTTGACGGAATGTCGATTCTCTTGGCAGCCAGCATAGCTTGTACAATCGGTTTTTTTCTTAAAGGGATTTATTTAAAATTAAAAAATCGTACTTGGAAAAGTAGTATTGTTGTTCGATCTTCTCGTCATTACATGGAAGCTTCGTGCGTATCCCTAAGTGTGGGTATCGCGAGTGTGGCTTGCATTCTAATAGGTTCTCCATGGCAAGAAATTGTTAACAACTTTGCTGTGGAGGATTATTTTTACTATAGCGTAATTTTTCTAGCAACATTTATGCTAGCGTTGTTTTTTCGCGCTTTGGCGCCAGTTTTTCTAGGCTTGTATGTTGTCTACTGTGCTATTTTTGCCGCTTTATTTATTCATTCTTATTCAATTCTACCAAAAGACTTTTCATTATCAATTTCTCAAGACGATGTGGTAGCTATAAATACTGTATCTTTATCAAATAAGAATCTTCTTCCGATGCCACGAAAGTGGGTAGCTGATCCTCTTGTTGTTCAAGAGGTAGGCATTGTAGCACAAAATGAGAGACTTTTTGACTATTCAATTTCATACTATGGCGAAACTTCAGTGATTTCAAAAATAATTACTATGATTTCTAGTCTTATCATAGAAAAAGATGTAATTGTGAACACTCATTACCTTGATAATTCCTCTGAATCTACTCAGTCAATGATACGTGTGAAGGTGTATATTGACGATTTATCTATAGCAGTAGAAACTTTTTAACTGATACGGTTTACTTTTCAAGTAAATACTGATATAATTACAGAATGAGAACAGCAGATGCATTTACATGGGTAAGAATAATCTTTGCCCCAATATTTTTTATTTTATACATGCTCCCTGAGTGGACAGGCAATTTCGCAGCAATCTCGGTTATAATAATTATTCCTATGTTGCTATTTGCAGAATTTACTGATTATTTAGATGGATACTATGCTAGAAAAAACAATGAAGTAAGCGATTTTGGAAAATTCTTTGATCCTTTTGCTGATGTAATACTTCATTTAACAGCATTTTTCTGTTATACAGCAAGTGGTTATATGCCAATGTGGTGCTTATTACTTATTGTTTTAAGAGAAATATCAATTCAATTTGTACGTTTGATGGCTCAGCGTGAAGGGTTGATTATGGGCGCTGCTATGGGTGGTAAAATAAAAACCGTTTTATATATTGTTACTGGAATGTTTTCTTTAGCAATTGAAAGTCTTTTAAGGTTGGGGTTAGAAAATTTAGTGCCTATTTCAACTCTTTTATCTGTAAATCTAGTGATGTATGTAGTATGTGTTATAGCTTCCTTTGCTTCATTTTTACATTACATTGTACTTTTTTATCAAGCGAAATCGGTTAAATAATGTAAAAAAAGTGGTAAAAACCGCACCAAATGGTAGTTATTGCTAGTAAATCAGGAATAAAACGACGAAATATAAAAAAAATATAAAAAAAAGCGATAAAAACGCAAAAAAAGTGAAATACCTGGTTGACATAAAATAGAGTAAGTGATATATTCTATGAACTTGCTGCTGAGCAACAGCGAAAGCAGCAAAAAGAGATAGTTCATAACAAAAAGTAAAAACTTAGAAAAAAAGTTAAAAAAGATGCGAAAAGCTCTTGACTAAAAAATACGAAATATGA
>CAYJHL010000068.1:0-8673 GCA_964369585.1 uncultured Treponemataceae bacterium
CCAAGTTCGTATGAAAGTGCTTCAACTGCAATGATTTTACCGTTTTCGTCCCCAATTGCTCTAATTGGGTTTTCTAAGAATCTAAATACTACGCCTTCTTCTTCAGCATGATCTACTTCTTCTTTTCTGGCTGGCATTTCATTTCGGGTACGTCTGTAAATAATGTTTACTTCTTCAGCCCCTAGTCTAAGTGCCATACGAGCAGCATCCATAGCTACGTTTCCAGCTCCAACAACACATACTTTTTTAGCAGGATACAATGGAGTTGCAGCTTTTTCTGTATTGTATGCTTTCATAAGGTTTGCTCTTGTAAGGTATTCGTTTGCACTAAATACACCAATAAGATTTTCGCCTTCAATTCCCATAAATTTCGGAAGTCCAGCACCAGAACCAATAAATGCTGCATCATAGCCTTGTTCATTTAAAAGTTGAGGAAGTGCTCCTGTTCTACCTACTAAAAAGTTTGTTCTAAACTCAACACCCATTTGGCGTAACATGTCAACTTCTTTTGCAACAATGTCTTTTGGAAGACGGAACTCAGGAATACCGTAAACCATAACACCGCCTTCTTTGTGGAAAGCTTCAAAAACGGTTACAGAATGTCCAGCTCTTCTAACGTCAGCAGCTACAGTAAGACCTGCAGGTCCTGAACCAACAATTGCAACTTTTTTACCAGTTTCTGCAGCAACAGATGGTACTGTTTGTAAATTATTTTCTCTTTCAAAGTCTGCAACAAATCTTTCTAATCGTCCAATTGCAACAGATTTTTCAATGTCTTTATTCATTTTCCCTACAGTACATAAGGCTTGGCATTGTTTTTCTTGTGGACAAACACGGCCACAAATTGCAGGTAGGAGGTTAGTTGTTTTAATAACATCAACCGCTTCTTTAAACTTTCCTAAAGATGCTTGTGCTAAAAATTGTGGAATAGGTACGCTTACAGGGCAACCCTTAACACAAGGCTCGTTTTTACATTGTAAACATCTATTAGCTTCAACAATTGCTTGCTCTTTTGTGTAACCTGTGGCAACTTCGCTCATTTTTCGAGCGCGTACCATTGGCTCTTGTGTAGGCATCTCTTGTGCGGGAATTGCGGCTCTTTCTTTTGGTGTTATTGAACCATCTTCAATTTTTCCCTTTATTGCCTCATATTGTTCTAGCCCTTCTTTTGCAAGGGTAGCTGCATCTATATAACTCATTACTCTTATCCTTTTGTTTATTTATGTCTTATTGTTTACAAAGAAGCTGCTTGCGCTTCCATTTTACATTTGTGGAAATCTTCAGCTTCTTGTTCTTTAAATGCTTTCATACGCATCATCATATTATCCCAATCAACTAAGTGTCCATCAAATTCTGGTCCATCTACACAAACAAATTTAGTTTCCTCGCCAATAGTTACACGGCAACCACCACACATTCCTGTTCCATCAATCATAATGGTGTTTAGTGAAACGGTAGTAAATACATTAAATGGCTTTGTTGTAAGTGCACAGAATTTCATCATTATTGGAGGCCCAATAGCAACTACTTCTTCTGGTTTATTTTCTTCACAAATCTTTTTAAGAGGTTCTGTAACAAGACCTTTTGTTCCAGCACTTCCATCATCGGTCATAATGATAAGCTCATCAGCTGCCGCTCTCATTTCGTCTTCAAAAATTATTAAATCTTTTGTTCTTGCTCCAATAATAACAATAACTTTGTTACCAATTGCTTTATGCGCTTGTACAATAGGGTAGAGAGGGGCTACACCGATACCACCACCTACACAAACAATAGTGCCTTTTTTTTCAATATGAGTAGGTTTTCCAAGTGGCCCTAATATAGCACCAATTGCGTCCCCTTCTTTAAGATGTGATAATTTTAAAGTAGTTGCTCCAACTGCTTGGAAAACAAGTGCAATCCAACCTTCTTCAGCATTTGCATCTGCAATTGTTAATGGAACACGTTCTGCAAAATCGGTATCCAATTGTACTAATACGAATTGCCCCGCCTTTCTGTTCTTAGCTATATCAGCTGCTTCAACTTTGTAGTAAAACACGTCACTTGATAGCTGTCGTTTTTCAATAATTTTATACATATTTTTATCCTTACTGCAAAAAAATATAGCATATATAAAAAAAAAAGTACATAGGTTTAATATATATTTTTTTATCGTTTTGGCATTTTTTAATTAAAAATATATTGATTTTTTGAATTATTTACAATATAATGATGTCATATATAAAAGTTTTTTTAATACGATTGTTTTAAACGAGCGCATAATTCAAGGACACAATATGATAGAAAATGAAGTAACGAAGGTGAAGTATAGTATTGCCTTAAAGCTCATAGTTATAATTTCTGTGTTAGTTATTCTTTCCCTCGGCACAATTACGGCGCTGGTTGCCCTTATTGTACGGGAAGATGTTCAACTCACTACAGAAGAAAGCAATTATACCATTAACGAGCATGTATCAAATGCTGCAGAAACTGCAATGCTTTCTATGAGGGCAAATGCTTTTCTTCTTATGAATACACTTTCTATAACTGGATCAGAAAGTCTTTTAGCAGAACAGTATGCGGGTCTCTTTTTTGAAAGAAATCAGGATATAGCTAGCGTTTTACGTATTGCAAATCCAGTATCTTCACAAATACGCAATGATATTACCTCTGAGTTTATTAATAATCGATTTTTTATATCGAATGAACTTGATGTTTCTTCTTTATATGTTTTCTTACATTCAATTTCAGATTCAATTGCGCGCTCTGCAAATGGAGAAATCATCGCTGTAAATGCAAGTTCGACGTTTGGAATCCCAACTATAGCACTATTATATCCTTGGCAAGAATCAGCGCAAAGCGAGTCTCTTATAATACTATTTTCTAGTGAATCTCTTAGTGAAAACTTTGGTAGTGGTAGTACAAATACTACATTTATGGTTAATGACACAAACGATCTTCTGATTCATCCAGATTTTGAGTTAATGAAAACGGGTGGCAACATGTCGAGTCTTTCATTTGTAGAGCAAATGAGACAAAACACTGATACGAGTCGTCAAGTTACTTTTACCGATGAAAATGGAATAGATTTTTTTGGTGCATATACAAAACTACCTGTTGCAGATGTAGCAGTAATCACAACTATTGAAACTTCCTTAGTTTTTGAGGCTGTTAATAGTACTGTATATCAAAATATATATTTGTCTTTAGCTGTACTGTGTGTATCTATTTTATTTGTTTGGTTTTTTTCACGATCAATAAGCAAGCCAATAAAAATATTAGCTAGTGCTTCTGAACAAATTATGAAAGGTGACTTTATTTTGCATCTAAAACCACGTAGTCACGATGAAGTAGGGTTACTAACATCACTTTTTACCCGTATGGGTTCTGCTCTTGAAACCTTTGGACGCTTTGTAAATAAAGAGATTGCACTTAAGGCTATGGCAGGGGAATTAGAGCTTGGTGGTGTAACTAAAAATGCTACTATTTTCTTTTCTGATATACGCTCGTTTACTGCAATTTCTGAAAAACTTGAGCCAAATGAAGTTATTGAGTTTTTGAACGATTACATGACTCGAATGGTAGCATGTGTAAAAGATACAAACGGTACAGTAGATAAGTTTATTGGTGATGCTGTTATGGCTGTATGGGGAGCCTCTACAACTGAGGGCAGTGCTGAACTTGATGCTTTAAATGGCATTAGAGCTTCATTAATGATGCGTTCTGCTCTTATTGAATTTAATGTAGGCCGTGGAGGCGATAAAAAGCCTATTATTAAAATTGGGTGTGGATTAAATACTGGACCTGTAGTTGCTGGACAAATGGGTTCTTTAGAACGCATGGAGTATACCGTTATTGGAGATGCGGTAAACTTTGCTTCTCGTACAGAAACTCTTACAAAGCCATTCGGTGCAGACATTCTTATTACCGAGGATACATACGCATTAGTTAAAGAGCATGTAATTGTTGAAAAGATGCCTTCTGTCAGAGTAAAAGGTAAAGAAGAGCCTGTAAAAATTTATGCAGTAGTGAATATGCCTAATGTAACAGATATAAAGGGTGCAGGAAAAGATGGCCCTAAAACAATGGCTGATGTACGTAAAATGCTCGATATCCCAACACCAGACTTTGATAATGTTGATCCTGATGCAGAAGAAAAAAAATATAAAATAGGCGATAAATAAGAGGGCTCTGTGGAATTAGAAAAACGATTTACTATTGCTGACTCTTTTGTTACAATTCTATGTCTTTTAGGTTTTTTGTATAGTATTAGTCTTTTCAATGGTGTGTTAAATCTGTCTTTAGATAAACTTAACGAAGCACCAATTGGGACAATTACATTTAAATATAAATCAGCTCAGCGAAAACTTATTGATAGAGTACTATGGGATAGAATTAAGCAAAACTCACCGGTATATAATGGAGATATTATTAGAACTGCTGAGCTTTCAGAAGCGACTATTACATTTGCCGATGGGAATGTGATTGAATTATATGAGCAAACCTTAGCACAAGTGTTTTTAGACCTTGAGGTTGGTACTGCTATCGATTTTTCAGGTGGTGGAGTATCGGTAAACACGAGTGCATCTGAAACAGGAATGACACTAACATCTGGTAATGCCAATGTGCAAGTTTCTGCAGGGGCTGTATTAAGTGCTTCTGCTTCCCTTAATGACGGCGAAACAGCTAGTCCCTTATTGCTTCAATTGAGAGAAGGACAAGCCGATTTATATACCGATGAAAACACAGATACTGTTTCATTAACCGAAGGAAGTGGCTTAGTTTTTGATGGGGAAAGTAATAGTTTTATTCTCCCGTCAGTAAATGTATTGTATCCACCTGCAAATGTAAAGTATATTACTCAATCAGAAACAGCTGTAATACCATTTTCTTGGCAAAAAGAAAATGTTGATTCTAATGAGTATCTCATTTTAGAAACGTCGAAAAATAGAAATTTTGAAAATCTTGTGGAGCAAATTAGCTTTACTAATGTATCAAATATTTCGCTAAATATGGAAGAGGGTACATGGTATTGGCGGTTATACACAGAGTCTCAATCTGCAATAGTGAGTGGGAAAATACAAGTTGTGTCATCTCCAAGTCCAATGAATACTGTACCTGCAGTTGGAAGCGAGTATTCATATAGAACAAAAACACCACAAGTGCGTTTTTTATGGAATGATGATGAAAATGCTCGTTCATGGTTGTTTGAAGTTTCAGAAAATGAGCAAATGGAGAATCCTCTTATTTCGCAAACAACAATCCAACCATCGGCTATTTTAAACACGCTAGAAGATGGACGTTACTATTGGCGTGTAAAACCACAATATTCACAAAGTTTACAAGGACAAGATTCTTTAGCATTACTGTATTCTAATGTGTCATATTTTGATATTATTGAACAAGGTGAATTAACACAAGCAGAACTTACGCTTCCACTTAATGGTGGCTTTATTGATGCTACCAATACAGTTGCAGGTCACTATTTTAGTTGGAAATATGACTATGAAGCTGACGGCTATGAAATTGTTATTAGTAAAAATGAAAGCTTACTATCTCCTATTGTAAAAGAAGTTATAAATGAAAACTATTTTGTTGTGCACTCTGATGTAGCCGAACTAAATGAGGGTGAATGGTTTTGGGCTGTACGCAAAATTGATTCAGAAGGAAATTATGCAAAACAAAGTGACGTTCACACATTCTTTTCTGTTCAAGGAAAAATAGAACAAAGAACACTATTCCCGCCTGATGGATACACTGTTGCAGAAAATCTTGTTTTAGACACTACTTTCACATGGAAATCAAATTTACCATTTGCAATGAATTTTCAAATTGCTAGTGATATCCATTTTGATAATGTCCTCATAGACAGGCAAGCCGCTTCTGCATCAATTTCAGGGCTCTCAATACCGGTTGGAACATGGTATTGGCGAATTATTGCAGAGTCAGACGAAACAGGAATTATATATGAAACAGAGCCAAAAGAATTTTCTGTATCTGCATATTTAGAAAAAGTTTTTGTAAGCGATGTTTCAACTGAGCTTCCTGTAGTTGTACGACCATCTGTGCCTATGGATTTTTCATGGGAAGCAGTTGAAAATGCAGACTATTATCAAGTTCGCTTATATAAAGAAGATAATAGGGATGTAGTAGTGTATGAAGACTTATTTGTTGAAAGTACGAGCATAAATATAGATATGGATGACTTTGAAGAGGGGAATTATGCACTAACACTCAGGGCTATGGCATCTGAAACAAGTTCATCATCTCGTCAAACAGGTCTTTTGAGTGAACAGCATTTTAATATGGAAAAGCTTGTTCCAATTACGCTTTTAATTCCTAGCGATGGATATGTTTTAGATGGTGTTGAAGCACTACGTAATCCACCAGTAGTTGAATGGGATACAGTAGAAGCTCCTTATGCTTCACGCTTAGTTGTATCGAGTAGTAACTATGGAATGAGTTTGGCAGCTCAAGCTTCAGGGAGACAACCCCTGGAACAGCATATTTATTACACGGTGGAAAACCCAGACCAAAGTTTACAATTAAAATCACTCCCTGCTGGAACATGGTATTGGACAATTATTGCAGAAACTGAGGAAGGTTTTGACATTACTCCCATTGAGCCATCGAGAATTGTTGTTAAAGCAATTGAGCCTTTTGATGCTCCACGTGTGATAAATCCACCAAGTAGTATTACGCTGAATATGAATTACTTGCGGCAGCAGCGATATATTGATTTTAATTGGGAATCGTTTAATGAAGCAGATGGCTATATTCTTACAATACTCAATGAAGATAAAAGAGTACTACTTGAAAAAATAATTGATAATGATACAAGCTATCGTTTTGAAAATTTAGCATTACTTGGGCGGGGAAATTTTTCTTGGACACTTGAAGCTATTCAGCGTATTGATAATTCTATAATAGTGCGCAGAGGTAAAAAAGAAGAACGTGATATTGTTATTGATATTCCAACATTACGAGCACCAACAGAACAAACAACTGGAGAACTGTATGGTCTATAAATCGAAAGTATGCGTTTTTATATTCCTTTTTTCTCTTATACTTTGTTCTACGTTTTTATATGCACAAGAGCTTGAACAAAATAATGAAGAATTAGTGACACCTGAAAATGCAACACTACTTAATAATGGACTACTTCTTTTAGAAGATGGTACAATAGTTGATGCACAAACGCTACTTCCAATCGAGGAAAAGGATTATGAAATACTCGAAACTGATGAAGGGGTAATATTTATTCAAACTCTTTCATGGGTTGAAGCTGAATATGCTTTACGCTATGAAGTACTTCTTGAAAGGCAACAAGATGATGGCTTGTGGTCTTTGGTTGATAGATATAGTACAGAGCAGAATAAATTGGAACTATCAATTTTTGCAGGAACTTACCGCTATAAAGTATTTGTTTATAACTTTTTAGATTTATTAGAAGCAGAATCAGACTGGTTTGAGTTCAAAGTTTTCAAGGCAATTCAACCAGGTGTTTTTGATTTAAGCCCCGATTTGCTTTATTTAGATGAAGAGCAAACAGGAATTTTTCAATTTAAAGGCATAAATGCTCTAGATGAAACATTGTTTACAATTGAAATACCTGGCTCACCACGAAGAACTGTCTTTGGCGAAATTATAGAGCAAAATGATGATAATTATAGAATTCAATTTGATATGGGAAAAATTGATACGGGCTCGTATATTTTTAAAGCAGAAAATCCAGGTGGATTAACAGATACTTTTGGACCTTTAGATGTGCGATTTTTAAAACCATACGATTTCGATGTAACAGTTGGGTATAATGTCTTTATAACGCTACCTGGGGATATACCATTATACTTTAATAAAAATCTTTATCCTTTTGGATCAAATCTGAAAATTACCTATATCCCACTAAAGCGAAATTTTGGGCAAATTGGATTTGAATTAAGTACTTATTGGTTTTTGATGAAGAATACTTTTGATACATATGACGTCTCTACTCATGTAATTCCTACTACACTCAATTTTGTATATCAATATCCTATTGTAAAGAAACGTTTTATTTTTGATTCACATGTCGGTGTTGGAACAACATTTTTAGCAGATATACAGTTTGAATTTTCCAATGGAATTGAATCACCTTCTCAAACAGCCCTAGGCTTAACTGCAAATGCAGGAATAGCCTTTCAATTATATGTGATGAACCGTTTGTTTTTTGAACTTTCAGGTGATTATTTACTTACATTTTTACAAGGTACAACATTTCACCTTGTGACGCCATCACTTAGTGTTGGGTGGCAATTTTAATATTAATTAGTAGGATGACTAAACATATGAAAAAGTTACTTTTACTGACTTTGTTTCCATTATTATTCTTATCTTGCGAATGGTTTAAGGTAGATGTAGTAGAATACCTCGATTATTATACGAATACAGCTGCAATTGATTCCTATGTTTTAGATGGAGAGTATCCTGTTTTATCTGAAGTAAGCCAAATTCCGTCAGATAAAGAGAAAAAGATTACCTTTAACATTAGGAATCCTCAAGAATATGTACTAGAATATAGCTTTGACTGGGTTAATAACCCTTTAGGTGACACTCTACCAATTAGGGGTACTGATTATACGGTAACAAATGTAACTCCGAATATAATGGAGTTAACATTAACTGAAACTTTTTTACAAGCTTTAGATACTAATG
>CAYJHL010000069.1:0-8608 GCA_964369585.1 uncultured Treponemataceae bacterium
TTTCGTTTCTAAAAGCTTTACCAACTTGCGCAATACCAAATGGAATTTTCATTCTATTAGATTGTATTATATTTTTATAGTTTACATAAATACCTTGTGCTGTTTCTGGGCGAAGGTATACAATACTTGCACTATCTTCTGCAGCCCCAATATGTGTTTTAAACATAAGGTTAAATGCTCTAGGTTCAGTTAATTCCCCACCACAGTTTGGACATTTTTTTGCTTCTAAATCTGCACTCTCCATATTATCGGCTCTAAAACGCATTTTACATTGTTTACAGTCTACCAATGGGTCAGAAAAGTTTGCTACGTGTCCCGATGCTTCCCAAACTCTTGGGTGCATTAAAATAGCAGCATCTAAGCCCACGATATTATCGTGCAGCTGGGTCATTTCTTTCCACCAAGCACCTTGAATATTGTTTTTTAAGGCAATTCCTAAAGGTCCGTAATCCCAAGCACCTGACTGTCCACCGTAAATTTCCGATGACTGAAACACAAATCCGCGCCGTTTACATAAACTAACGATCTTTTCCATTGAAATTGAATGGTCTTCCATTTTCTTATCTCCTTCGGCCACCCTGGAAGTGTGGCACAATAAAAAGTATATCATATATGGGGTAACTATGTATAGATGCGATTAAGTCGAATGAGTACAATTCACTAATCTCAGTAGTTGTGCCACGGACGGCACATAACTGAAACGTACACGAGTTTTGTGCTAATTTCTTTTTTTTCTAGAGAGCAAAACCCGATAACAAAAAGTTAGTAAGGACACTAATTTTTGTGTAGTATCTTCCAGAACGCACTATCTGGTTTCTTTAATTCTTTAGATCCGCGTGTAATTTTACATAAACTCATATTGAATTTTTTTGCTATTTCGCGTTGAGATGTCCCTTTATGAATCTCTTTGACTAAAAGCCAACGAGCTGAAATATCCTTTCTTTCAGAAGGTGTTAATAGACATTCAAAAAAATCCTGCACCAATTGGGGATTATTAATATCACTAATAATAGAATAAAGTTCTTTTAAACCGTTTTCGATTTCTTGTTCGTATTCAGGATTAATAATGTTATCTTTTGACTTCATATATGTATTATACCACACATTACATAAAAAATAAAGCAAAATCTTAAAAGAAGAATTATTTATCAAAGTTTCGACCAACAACAATAATCAGAAATTGCAATTTATATCATATCCTCTTGACAGAAATGTAATTTTAGCCCATATTTATAGTATGTCTAGTTCGTTTTTTTCTGATATGATTTCTCGTGTAATGGATATGCTTGGGTCTGGAGATCCAGAGGCAGATAAAAAAAGATTTTTAAAAAAAGTAAATAAAAACCTTTTACAAACAAAGGTTAAGTTTTATAAGTTTAGTTCTGACGAAGCGCTTCCCCAAATGGCGAAGTTTTTCTTTGAGTTATATAAAGTTGTAGGTCCTGCTCAAAGCACCTTTCGAAACATTAAAAATCCTAATGCGTTTAAAAACATGGTTATTAACCACTATCTTACCGATGAGCAAAAAGACCTTGAACTTCGCTTAGGAGAAGAAGCTATACTTGAAATGTCCAAAAAGCTTCCCCTCAAAGATTTAACTGAACACGTAAACCGTGATTTGTCTACGTACCTAAACATATTCAACGAAGAGAAAATAGCACTCATAGATGCAACCTATTCGCGCTTAATACAGCTAGTAGACTTTTGTAACTTCGATTATTACTTTTTTCTTAAAAAATTTGATTCCTCAATCCAAGAAGATAACTATAATTACACACCACACTTTGTACCTATAAGAGCAGAATATGTAAAAGAAGACTTAAAAGAGTTTATAGATGTTGCTTGGAGTATGCCTTTTGACACTGCATGGACACATGTGTTTAGTGTCATGAAAGAATCAATGGGAATTCAATCTATTTCTCCGCAGGTTTGGAATAAAGTATTACAACGTTTAAAACGATTTCATACACTTGGCGTTTTTGAAATGGTTATACAGCTTATAGCTAAAGACCCAGGATACCAAGCTGTTATCAATGAGTCTACACATAATGTTATTGATGCACAGTTAACTTCTATAAAAAATGGCGTTGAAACAGCACTTGGAAAAATAAAACTGGAGCAAAAAACTTCAAAAATTGATGACTTACTTTCTGCAATTTTTGGAACAACCTCTGTTGTTCGTTTAAAGTACTATAGCGATGATGCAACACAAATGCTTCAAAAAAAATCACTTAATGGGTATACCTATGCGGCTCCATTAAATTATTTAAAAGCCTTTTTAAATGACTTTTATAAAAAAGATGTGCGAGAATTTGCAGATCTTGTTTTAATTAGGGGACAGTGGGTTTCTTCAACTCTTGCAGCTCCCATGTCTGAAACATATCACCAATTGCTAAGCTTATCTGAAAAAATCACTGAGTTTGATGAAAACTTAGGAGAAGAAGGTGTATCGGGAATAAAAATTAAAACATACTTTGCAAGGGCAGATAGAGATAGAGAAGCAAAGAACATTCTTAAAACACTAATAAAAGATGCCAATGAATCAGCCCAAGCAATGATTGTTGAATCTGCGCGCAGTCTTGTTGTTGTAGCAAAACATACTAAAATGCTATTAGAAGATATTGAAAAGAAAAAGCCCGAATTAATCATTAACTGGGCTGAATTAGTACATTTCGCAGAAAGGCCTATAAAAGAGCAAGGTATTGATGTTTACAAGAAAATTTTTCATTTTGTAACGTTGATGAAGTTTTTTCTTTCAAACGATGATGATGAATAAAAAAAAAGAACTACAAAAAATTTTGTAGTTCTTTTTTTTACGCAAAGTGTTTTTTAGAACACTTTTACGACTTCACCATTAGGAAAGCTTTCTTCAATATACTTAGCTATTGTATCGCTTTTCAATGCTTCAACAAGCGCTACAATACGAGCATCCGTTTCCATTCCTTCTTTTACAGTAATAATATTTACATAAGGAGAATCAGCACCTTCAACATACAAGCCATCTTTAGCAGCACTTAATCCTGCTGGAAGTGCATAGTTTCCATTAATAATTGCGATATCAACATCTGGAAGAACACGAGGCAAAGATGCAGCTTCAATTTCATGAAACTCTAATCCACGAGGGTTATACATAATATCTAAAGGAGTGGCTGTAATTCCAGCTTCTTCATTTAGTCCTATTAAACCTGCAGACTGAAGTAACAATAAAGCTCGACCTTCATTTGTAGGATCGTTAGGAATTGCAACAGTTGCTCCATCTTTTAATTCAGTTAAACTTGTTAATGAATCTGAATAAATAGCAATTGGTTCGATATGGATTCCGCCTGCATTAACAAGACTATATCCTCTCTCAGAATTAAAGGAGTCCATATATGGCACGTGCTGAAAGAAGTTTGCATGGATTTCACCACTTTCAACTGCTTCATTTGGTGTAACATAATCAGTAAATTCAATTATTTCAAGTGTAATACCATTTTTTGCCATTTCATCAACAACAAGCATGAGCATCTCTGCATGAGGAACTGGTGTTGCTCCAACAGTGAGTACAGTACGATCATCTTCTTTTGCCCCACCTGCAAAAAGAAGTCCAACAAGAGTAAGTGCAATCATCATTGCAAATAGCTTTTTCATTTTTACTCCTATAAAAAGTTACAGAAAAAGCATCAGCTTTTGAGTGTAACTTTTTTCAAGCCGTTTTAAGCAAAGCGAAAAAACGGCAATTTATATTAAGTTTGCAACGCAAACTTCTAAATGAATGGAGAGACACTATTTGTGGCTCGACATTCATTATTTCTCCTATAAAAATAAAAAATATATCGGCTGAGCATTTTGCTCGAAACCTAAAATTAACGCTTTTTTAATAGCATCGTGCTAATTTTTGTACCAATTAACTGAACAATTTCAACAAGTAATAATATTACAATAACAGAAGCGACCATAACGTCTGGTCTAAAACGTTGATACCCAAAGCGAATAGCTAAGTCTCCTAAACCACCTCCACCAATAGCACCTGCCATAGCAGAATAGCCAATGAGATTTATTATAGTCAAGGTTGTTCCTGCTACAAGAGAAGGCATTGCTTCAGGTATAAGAACTTTTGTTATAATTTGAAATGTTGTTGATCCCATTGCCCTTGCCGCTTGAACAACACCAGGATCAACTTCTTTAAGTGCAGTTTCAATAATACGTGCAACAAATGGTGCTGCAGCAATAGAAAGAGGTACAATTGTAGCACTTGTTCCAATACTTGTTCCAATTATTATTCTTGAAAGAGGAAAAAGTAAAATCATTAAAATAATAAAGGGGAAAGAGCGCACTATATTCACAATACGAGTTAACACTATGTATAATGCAGCCCTAGGTTTAATACCATTTGCTGGGTCAGAAATGCACAGCAATACGCCCAGAGGTAATCCTAATAAAATAGAAAAAAAGGTAGAAGCAAATACCATTGTGAGTGTTTCTCCTGTTGCTTCTCCAACAATCGAAATCAAAGTTCCTAAACTACTCATCAATATCTCCTTCATCAGTTTTTTCAACCGACACACCGTGCTCTTCTAACCATTTAAGAGCACCTTGTATATTATTTTTATCTCCACTAATGTCTGTAATCATTGTTCCAATATTTTTTGCTGGAAGGTGTTGAATACCACCAGCACGTATATTAAAATCAACATCAAACTTCCTCGTGGCTTGGCTTAAAAGAGGCGCACCAGTAGATTCTCCTATAAAACGCAAAGTGTACTCACCTCCATCATCTGACCAACGAACTAAGGATCCAGCTTTGTCAGAAGCAGAAGGGGCCTCATGCGTTGGAAGAACTTCCGAAGTCATCAAATTTGCGAGAAACCCTTTTGTCACTGATGTTTTAGGATGGGCAAATATTTCATCAACATATCCTTCTTCTACCACTCCGCCATCATCAAGTACCGCTACTTGTGTACAGGCATCACGAACTACTTCCATTTGATGTGTTATCATCACCACTGTTAAGTTCATTTTCTTTTGAATGTCTGCAATGAGTTTTAATATTGCTTGAGTAGTTTCAGGATCAAGTGCACTTGTTGCTTCATCACAAAATAAGATGTCAGGATGATTTGCTAGTGCGCGCGCAATTGCAATTCGTTGCTTTTGCCCTCCTGAAAGAGTACTTATAGGGGCATCAGCTCTGTCGGCTAAACCTACCAAGTCCAATAATTCTGCTACCCGCCCTTTAATTTCTTGTTTATGAATACCCGCGATTTCAAGTGGGTACGCTATATTTTCACCTGCAGTTCTGGAACTAAACAAATTAAAATTCTGAAAAATCATTCCAATGCGTCTTCGGTGAGCAATAAGTTCGTGTTTGTTTAGAGAGTCGACTCTTTCATTATTATAAAATATCTTTCCAGTATCAGGTTTTTCTAAAAGGCTGATAAGTCTAACTAAAGTAGACTTTCCGGCACCACTTCGCCCAATGATTCCATAAATTGTATTAGACGGTATGGAAAGCGAAATGCTTTTTACTGCGTGAACATTGCCTGATAAACTTGAATATGTTTTTGTTAGAGCCTCTAACTGTATTTCCATGTATCATTTACTCCCAAAAAATTTGCACCAATAGAACTATTATAATGATAACAAGTGCAAATGCTTCAATATTTTTACATATTTTTAACATAAAGTCAATTAAACAAGGTTCAATACATATCAATCTCTGTACAAATATATGAAGGAATATAAGATACCCCTTTGACATTACATTACACAATAGGTATAATGTGTCAATTCTAATGCTTTTTTAAGCATGTATACAGGAGAAGTATATGAAAAAAATTATTATTGTAAGTATTATATTAGTACTTGCAGGTAGCTTTGTTTTTACACAAGCACAAGACCCAGGATTTTCTAACACCGTATATACAAATGTAGGTACGATTGATAGAAGTGGATCAACAACTACAGAAACAAAATTTTCAGGCTTTACTGATTACTTTACTGCAAATGTACAAGCAAGTGGTTTGACAATTGCTGGTGACATCGCATGGCAAGTTCTCGACGGTGGAACAAGTTTTACCGCAAAGCATATTGCTCATAACTTTAATGCTATTATGACACCTTTTAGTAACTTCAACATCGGTATTGGAACAAACCTTGACTGGAAGGTGGGTCCTACACCTTTTACAGGCCCATCTTATGCTGCATATGAAGTTGTAGAACACTCAGTTCTTCCATATACAAATGAAATAAAAAACCATTTTGCCGATGACTCTTTTGCAATTCGTTACTCTATTGACGATGTATTAGAAGCTGGATTCGGATTAAACAATGGAGAAAAAGGAAATAACGGGACAGGTATTGGTATTAAAGCGAATCTTTCTGAATTATTTTCTCTAGGTTTTGCTTACAATGGTACATTTAGTGAATCAAATAGTAACATTTATTTGGGTGGTAGTATTTATGCAGTAAGTGGCTTTGACATTGATATATGGACAAACTTTGAGATTAATACTGCTCAAAGTGTTGGTGGACGTCTTACATTCTACAAAGATGGATTCAGATTTGAACCAGAAGTTACTCTAGGTTTCTGGGAAGCTACTGACAGTATGTCTCTCTATGCAGCAATTATTGCAGAAATGAGCCTTTCAGATGACATGTTGCTTGGTGCAAATGCAAACTTTGGTCTTGGCAACGATCCTAATACAGATAATGATGAAATCGATGGTGGCTCACACTTAAACATTACACCACACTTTGTTTGGAACTTAACTAAAGCTCACAGACTTTCAATTGCGCTTAACATAACTAATATTTGGGATGAAGGAGATGGTTCTGAACTATATTGGGGCATTCCAATTTCTTGGAGAGTTCTCTTTTAGTCAACAACTTTTATAAATACAAAAAAGGCTGCTTTAGAAATTCTGATATCAGAACTTCTAAAGCAGCCTTTTTTTATACTTGGGATGCTTATTCTTCTGGATAAAGACCCTTTACCATAAATTCTTCTGGCATTTTACAAGGACGACCTGTTTTTGAGTCTATACAAGCCCATGTTACGCGAGCTTCTGCACAAATAGTACCATCTTCTTTTTTTACAACTTGAGAAAACTCACCAGATATTCTTTTTAATTTTGTAGGCTTCACTTCTATTGTTAAAACATCATCCAAAAGCGCTGAGGCTTTATATTTGATATTGATTTCTGTAACGTACATATGAAAACCTGCAGCAAATACACCTTTATAATCAAACCCAACTTGATGTAAAAAATCCATCCTAGCGTGCTCTAAGTAGTTCAAATATACAGCATTATTTACATGATTATACGAATCACATTCATACCCTCTTACCACAAGTGTTGTATATGACATTTATTTCTCCTCTATTTTAATACAGAATCTACAAGACTTTTAAACTCTTTATTTACATTTTCATTTTTTACTTCTAGATTTTTCGGAATAACAAATATACCAGACTCTTCCACAATAGAATCTGATTCTGCAATTTCTAGGTCACTTAAGGACTCTTGAAATGCAAAGAATTTATGAACAAAACTATAAGCATTAGATTCGATTACTTGGGGCTCATCTGCTTCAATATCATCATCACTATTTTCGCCCTCATCTAGATGCGAGAAATCCATTGAAGATATACTAAAGTCAAAGTTATCAAAGTAATTTTCTACATTTTCTTTGTTTTCTGAGCGCGTAAGTTTTTCACCAATGATCATATCTTCTTTGAGTAAATCATCTACCGCATTTTCTAAGCTTGGCTCAGTAACAACAGGGGAACTAGGCACCACATTAGAAATAGTACTTTCATCAACTTCTTCTAAGATTTCTACTTCGTCAAGTGCCTCAACTTCATCAAGCTCTTCAACTTCGTCAAGCTCTTCTACTTCGTCCAAGACTTCAACTTCATCAAGATCTTTAACTTCGTCCAAGACTTCAACTTCATCAAGTACTTCAACTTCGTCCAAGACTTCTGCTTCGTCAAGTACTTCAACTTCATCAAGTACTTCAACTTCGTCCAAGACTTCTGCTTCATCTAAGCTTTCTGCTTCATCAAAGATTGCAATTTCATCTATTTTAGACAAAGTATCAACTTCACTAATAGAATCAGTTTCAAAAAGACTTTCTATTTCACTAACAACATCAAAATTATCAGTTTCGCTCTCGTTAGAACCATCGGTAGTTATTTCTGCACCAGGTTCTTCAAGTTCTTCCACTTCGAATAGATCATCTTCCGTATTTTCTACGCTATCGGATAATACGTCTACTGCCTCATCAAGTTCTTCTACTTCATCAAGTTCTTCTACTTCGTCAAGCTCTTCTGCCTCGTCAAGTTCTTCTGCTTCGTCAAGTTCTTCTACTTCGTCAAGCTCTTCTACTTCATCAAGCTCTTCTACTTCGTCAAGCTCTTCTACTTCGTCAAGCTCTTCTACTTCATCAAGCTCTTCAACTTCATCAAGCTCTTCTACTTCATCAAGCTCTTCTACTTCATCAAGCTCTTCTACCTCGTCAAGTACTTCTACTTCATCGAGTTCTTCTACTTCATCGAGTTCTTCTACTTCATCGAGTTCTTCTACTTCATCAAGCTCTTCTACCTCGTCAAGCTCTTCTACTTCGTCAA
>CAYJHL010000070.1:0-8595 GCA_964369585.1 uncultured Treponemataceae bacterium
AACCACTCATATACACTCCGAAAAGGCATCTTCTATATGATACACTGAAGGAAATCCAGGCATATCGACAACAAGTACATCAAATCTAATGTAGCCCTGTATATATTGTCGATTAACTTGTAAAAAACATTTAGCCGTTTCTACAATTTTTTTTTGTTTTATTTTTCCTAACAGTATTTCTAGAGTATCCCTGTTCCCGCTTTCGAGTGTTTTTACTTCAACAAATACTAAAATGTTATTGTTTGTCGCAATAACATCAATTTCTCCTCGCTTATTTCTCCAGTTACGAGCTACAATGGTATAGCCCTTTTCTATTAAGTAATTACATGCCTTATCTTCGCTTTCAATACCACGTTTTCGGGTGGAACAATGCGACTGCATTTTAGACAACATCACCTGCTTCATTTTGTTTTAGCGCACGTGTTATTGTTAGCTCTGATTGATCTTTCAAATCTACGAGTGAATTTTCTGGAATCTCATCAGATTTTGGTACGCATATTCGTACTGTTGGAAAGAATGGTGCCGCAGAATTTACTTGAGCTACTTTTGCAATTGATCCATCACTTAACAAAACATGAGACCCTATGGGGTATAATCCTATACACGAAATAAAACCTTTTAAGACTGCAGGATCAAATTTTGTCTCTTTATCTGCTAACAATGTCTTTACTGCATCGTGTGCAACATACGCACTTCTATGAGGTCTCTCAGAAAGCATAGCTTCAAATGCATCAGCAACAGAAAGAACTCTTGCAGGAAGATATATCTCTTGACCTCTTTTCCCTTCTGGATACCCTTTGCCATCCCAGCGTTCATGATGTTGTAAAACAATTAAAGCTACTTCTTTCGGATATGATAATTTTTCCATGATTGTTGAAATTGCTTTTTGTGAATGCATTTGCACTTTACCATATTCTTCATCAGAAAGCCTACCTGGTTTATTAAGTATCTTTTCTGGTTGTTTTGTCATTTCAACATCATGTAGTAGCGATGCAGTAATTAAGTGTAAAACATCTTTTGGCGGAAACTGCATATCAGATGCTATAAGGGCTGCAACAAATGCAACATTTACAGCGTTAACTACAAGTGGAAGATGATTTTTTACAGGGATAAAACTAGCACCCAAAGCAAATGATCTCTCCTCATCAACCATGCTATAAATACTTTTTACAGAAGTATCAATAATGCTTTTATCTAAAGGTTCATCAGCAGCATAGGCTTTAAAGATAGTTTCCATTGATTGTATAGTTTGTGCATATTTAGAAAGCAGAGGATTTTCATCTTCTTCATCTATGTCGTCAAGAAGTTCAAGTTCATCAAGACCATCATCAGCTGAGTCAATTTGTTTTCCATATGTTATAAGCTTTTCAATATTCCATCGACGAATTGCATCAAGATGAAGTTTTCCAACAGGCATTCGCTCTGCTAAAAACATGTTTTTACCGTCATCAAATAAGAGTGGTGATGAAAAAAGCATACCCTCTTGGATTGTTTTTGTGTTAATCTCTGTCATAATCTTCTACCTTTTTTAAAAATGCAAAAACACCTGCTAAAACCTTGTATGTTTCAACAGGAATGCATGAACCGACATCTTGCAGTGAAAGCACTAAAGCAGTCTCTGGCTCTTTCACTATTGGAATATCATGCATCCTAGCAATTTCTAGCATTTTTTCTGCTCTATCACCGAAACCCTTAAACACAATAAAAGGTGCCGGGGAATTTTTTGGATATTGCAAGGCTATTGCGGTTTTTTTCATCATGCTTCAAGCTTGACAACAGAAATAGTTGAACTAAGCGTAAAAATGCCATCGCTCAATAATTCATCCGAATATGAAATATCAAAGTCCACATCACTTGGTAGACATGAACTTAGCATATCGCATAACTGCTGTGAAGTTTGAGATGTATCGTTTTTGTCTAAACAAAAACGAATGTCATACCTCTGTTGCTTAGCGGTATCCCCTTTATCCTCACATTTTATCATAAATTTGTAATTTCTGCCACTCGAAAATGCCGAAATAACCATTTTTTCAGTATTTTTTTTAGTAAAATTTAACAAAATTCGAATATTTCCAGTAACTTTATTTGCTTTTTCCTCATATTCAAACGGTAAAATAAGCCAATGCGGATTCTTTGTGCAATATTGATTTACATACGTTAACAAACCTTCTTTGTTTTTATAGGTGTTTGCGCTATCATCATAAAGAAAGTTAAGCAAGTTTATATCAAAACTCCCTTCATTTTCTTCACCTACATCGTCTTGTTGAGTATCAATACAATCTTCTTGGTCTTCATCGCCATCAGGCTCCTCATTGCTATCATTATATTCTGAGTTTCCACCATCAAGCACACCCAATATACCCATCACTGAATCTGCATCAGCATGTATACCTCTTTGTTCTAAAAAAAGAGCAACTTCGGTAGCATCCTCCTCCCTTCCTGGAAATTGTACTCCAATAGTACGCGCTTTTAATGCAAGTTTTATGTTAAAGGTAAGCCCTGTGCTTTGAAAATACTGAATGGTACGAAGGGAAATACTGTCGCTTTTTAAGCCAAGGTCTAATAATAAGCCAGAGAGTTTTTCAACAGCCTCAGCGCCACCACTTGAAATTTTTTGTATTGCACTTGTATTTTTTTCAGCTTGAGGTGATAAAAAGACCTTTCCATTTTTAATGGTAACAAAGGCTTTAAAAGATGTGCCAACATGAAGTTGTTTTTGTGAATAAACAGAAATTGTATTTCCACCAAAACGCACCGAGTACTCGTTCCCCTTCCCTTTTGAAAGTACTTGAACAATAACCGTACTACCATTTTTTAGAGTACTGGTATGAGGTGATATGTTCATAGGTTGCATTGATGAAATAGAATTATGCACCCGTTTTTCCTTTTTCAAACAGCAAAGTTTCAACATCTGCAATTACAGAATCAGGAGTTGAAGCGCCTGCAGTTAAACCGATATTTTCTAACGAAAAAAATTCTTTAGGAATCTCTTGCGCGGTTTCAATATGACACACGGGTTTTTCTATCTTTTCTTTTGCACTAAGTTCTTTTGCAATTTGATATAGACGAGTTGTGTTGGCAGAGTTTTTTCCACCTATAACTATAAGGCCATCAACTTTTTCAAATAATTCTCTCAGTGCATTTTGCCGCTCAAGTGTTGCAGGACATATAGTATCAAAAACCATTAAGTTATCAATAGCTGATTGCAGTACAGAACTTACCTCATCATACTCATCCTGTGTAATAGTTGTCTGACTGATTAATATTGCCTTTTTATGTTCACATTGCTGAGTTTTAACAAACAGTTTTGCTTCTTGTGCGTTCTGAAAAACATAGCATTCACAACCACTTGGAACAGAACCTTCTAACGCAAACACTTCTCCATGGGTTTTATCGCCCGCAATAAATACCGTAAAGCCCTTCCGTGCATATTCATACATTTTTTTTTGATTAACTAAAACCCTTGGGCATGTAGCATCTACAACAACTGCGCCAGTTTTTTCTAGAGTTTGTTTTAAGCTATGTGGTGTACCATGAGCACTTAATATAACAACTGATGGATTCTTTTTTGTATCAAGTGTATAAATCAGTGCTGCATCAAGAATAGTTATGCCCTTTTCATTGAGCATTCCAATTGCTGTTTTATTGTGTATTAAGGGACCGAGAGTATAAATAGCGTGATTTGGATATTCAGTAAGGGCTTTGAAGGCAGATTCGACAGCTCTTCTTACACCCATGCAGTATCCTAATATCTTAGCACGTATAACCATATATAATAGTATAGTCAAAAATAGAAAATTTTGCTATAGTTTTGTATGCTAAATATTTTACAAACAGGCGATTTACATTTAGGAAAAATTTTGTACGAGTTTTCACTCATAGAAGATCAAAGACATGTACTAAACCAATTACTTACAGAACTTCGATCGTTTAACTATGACGCTCTTATTATTTCAGGAGATATATATGACAGAGCCATTCCAAGTCCCGAAGCTGTACGCTTGTTTGATGATTTTCTAACAAACCTTTACACGGAGTTTTCTCATATCGCAGTCTGTATTATTTCTGGCAACCATGATTCAAACACACGCCTTGCATACGCTAGTAATTTTTTAAAACTAAAAAATATTTTTATTACGACTGATGCTGAAGAGTGTATAACACCTATACATTTAACGAGTAGCTCTGGGGATCAAGCTTATGTATATCAAATACCATTTTTACAAGTTGGTAGCTTAAAATCACAAAATGGAGATTTTTTAAAAACTCAAAATGACCTTGTTACAGAAGCTGTAACAAGGATACTAAAAGCACATAGCGATTCACAAAAAGATGTTCAAAGCCAACATATACCAGCTTTGCTAAACTGCCATGCATTCACCCTCAAAGGCGCCACAAGCGATTCTGAGAGACTTTTTTTAGGAAATGCAGAACTTATTAATCCTGAGTTATTTTCAAGCTTTTTATATACAGCTATAGGGCATTTACATAAAAAACAAAAGGTTACAGATGCCGCATACTATTCGGGTTCTCCACTTGCCTATTCCTTTAGCGAAGTGCAAACTGAAAAAGTTTTTTTGAGAATAGAATTAGATACAAAAAAGACACAAAAAGCAATTATTACTCCAATTGCTATTACCCCCTTACGAAAACTTGTGCAAGTAGAAGCGAGGTTTGAAGACTTTGAAAAAATGCTTGAGCACAAAGATAACTTTATTGAATTTACATGTATTAACGATGTTCCAATCGAGAATATTGCTAATAGGCTACGAAAAACTTTCCCATACTTATTATCAATTAAACAACGCTCTATTACAAGTATGTATGAAAATGAAGAAGCATCAATGCTAAAAAAACGTGAGCTGTTTGAAAAAAAAGAAGCACTACCAGTAAAAGCAATTTTTAGCAGTTTTTTACAAAGTATGGGGCTTTTAAGTGAAAACGAAGATGACGTGAGTACATCAGAATGGAACGATTGCATTCCACTATTTGAAGAAATTGCAAAAAGAACCGAGGCTGAAAAACATGAAACCAATTAGTATTACACTCACAAATATCGGACCATTTGTTTCATCTCATACAATAGACTTTACAAAGCTTGATAATATTTATATTATTGCAGGAAAAACAGGTTCAGGAAAGACAACCATCCTCGATTGTATTACGTATGCGCTTTATGGAAAACTACCGGGAAGTAGAAACAGCACAGATAAACGCCACTTGCGCTCTGATTATTGTAGTACCCAAGATATAAGTTCCATTCACTTTGATTTTTTACTCAATGGTAAAAAATATCGCGTTGAACGAACCCTACCCTTCAATAAAACAAGTAAACGAGGAACCCAAACAGAAGAAAGTGAAAGTGCAATTCTCTACAGCATCGAAAATAACGACACATCTTTACAACAAGATTTTTTTTCTGAAGATGAAAATAAAACAATTATAGAAAGCCAAAAATCTCGTGTAGATGATGCCATAGAAAATCTATTACTTCTTTCGATAGATGAGTTTACTCGCATTGTAC
This sequence comes from uncultured Treponemataceae bacterium, assembly GCA_964369585.1. Lineage (GTDB taxonomy): Bacteria > Spirochaetota > Spirochaetia > Treponematales > Treponemataceae > CAYJFX01. Next base: position 5,525 of record CAYJHL010000070.1, read on the forward strand.
TTTTACCACAAGGTGAGTTTGCAACGTTCTTAAAGCAAAACTCTAAAGAACGAAAGGGCTTACTTATTAAGCTTTTCCCAATTGAACAATTTACACGTATAGCCGAAGTAGTAAAAGAAGAGCGAACAAAACTTGAAATACAGTTAAAAGAAGTGCTCGTTCGAGTTGATCAATTAAAAACATCATTTGATCCTGAAAGCGCTCAAGAAGAAAAACACACTGCCGAAAAAGAACTTCGCACACTAAAAAAACAGGTGGACACATTTCAAAAAACAATTTCCACTTTGCTCATAGAAAAAAACACTCTTTTCGAATTACAAAAAAAATTTAATGAGTATACCCAAATTGGAGAACAACTCGGCTTACTACAAGAAAAAGCAGAGCACATTGAATTACTTGCAAAAAAAATTACTCATTCCCATGATGCAGAAAAAATTGCTCCCCTTGCGCAAAATTATACGGTGCTCCTACACGAAATTGAAAACAATACAAAAGCTTTAGAGGAATGTAATACACAGCTTGAATATTTTACTCGAGAAAAAAGCAGCTTAGAAACAGAGGAAAAAGAACACCTTATACATATTGAGCAAATGTCAAAAATTGATATACATCTTCACGATTTACAGCGGTGTAAAGAATTAAGTTCTCTTATTCATTCACAACAAAAAGAATTTGATGATATAAAAGACCGGCTATCAAACTGCAAAGCAGAACAACAAACTATTATCGACAACACTAAGGTTTACACTGATATTCTAAAAGAAGAGAAGACTATTGTACAGGAATACGAAAGCATACAACAACAACAAATATGTTTGTCTCATGAAATTCTCCTCTGTAAGAATAACTCACTGAGTCTTTTAGAAGCACAAGCAGTGGACGCATACGAAAATGCAAAAATGCTTTTACAAGACTTTGTAAAACAAGAAGAAATGCAAAAACTCAATAATATTGCGGTAGGATTAGCAGAACATTTGGAACAGGGAAAAGAATGTCCTGTTTGCGGCTCACTAGAACATCCAAAGCCCGTAAAAATTGCAACCGACATACTTAATTCTGCAGAGAAGATACGCATGCAAGAAAAAGCAGTATTACATGCTGAAGACTTAGTGCAAAAATATAAAAAAGAGCGCTACACACTTGAGGGTTCAATTGCAGAAACAAAAAAGACCCTCGGTGATGCTAAAATCAAAGAAACTATTTTTAGTTCGAATGAAGAATACGATTCATATATATTGCAATTAAACGAATCTTTAGAGGAAGTAAAAAAATGCTTGACTAATCATGAACACACTCTTCATACTCTAAAAGAAGCTAGTGAAAAACTTTTACAATATGAAACTATTATAAAAGCACTTCAAGAAAAAGAGCAAGGTATTCTTATACAATACGCTGCAATTGAAGCAAAAATACAAGAGAATGATAAAGAATTACATTCTGTTTTAGAAAAAACAAAAACAGAAAATACAGAGATTGACCAAGCCATAGAAAAAACAAAAAATGACAAAACAACACTTATTCAAAAAACACAAAGTTTTGAAAAGCGAAAAAAAGAGCATGAAAATGCTATGATTATACTAACGGAAAAGCAAACATATATTAAAAGTTCGCTTCTGACAAACAAAGAAAGCAAGGTGTCTGCATTTTCAGATTTATGCACAAGCATACAAAGCTCAGCCTTTTTTGAACAAACGAACCTCACGCTAAGCGAAGATGCTATTCCTCAATACATAGAAAAAATACAAAGTGCCCTAATGAGTCAAAAAGAACGTAGTAAAGCTACAGAAGAGGTTGACTCTTATTATTCAGAACAGGTTAAACTAAAAGCACTTTATGAAAAATTAAAAACAGATATTGATGGCTCAGAAAGTGATACTAAAGAAAAGTTAGTATCGGTTCAAGAAAAAATAGAAAGTGCTGAAGGCAAACATGAAAAAGCACAAAATGATTATGCAAAAGCACAACATCGCGTAATTGAACTAGAGTCTCTACTTACAGATTTTACACAAACTGAAAAACGAAAAAAGGAAATTGAAATTCAATATGACTTATACACAAAACTTCATAACGTTATTTCAGGAAATAATCCAAAAAAAACACCGCTCGATTCGTGGATTTTGGGAATGTACTTACAAGAAATCACTGTATATGCAAATTCGAGACTTATGAGAATGTCTAATGGGCGATACCAATTACACTTAAAACAAGATGCAGAAGGTGGTAATGCATACAAGGGACTTGATTTAGAAATATATGATGATTACACGGGAAAAGCGCGCCCAACCTCAACTCTTTCAGGTGGGGAAACCTTTATGACTTCAATTAGCTTAGCCCTCGCAATAAGCGATATGGTTCAAGCTCAAAATGGAGGCATACAGTTAGATTCAATGTTCATAGACGAAGGTTTTGGTAGCTTAGACCCAGAGTCTCTTGAAAAAGCACTCGGCATTTTAGATGAAATTAGAGAAACGCGCTCCGTCGCGCTAATTTCTCATGTTGAAGCATTACAAAATAGAATCACATCGCAAGTAAGGGTTAACAAACACATAAGTGGTAGTACGATAGAAATACATACTTCCTAGATTTCTATACTTTTTTGCGGAGGATAAAATATATTACAAGCCCAATAAGTGGTACAAAGCCGTAAAGCGTATACATCTGTGCATATCCAAAGCGATCAATTATTATTCCACCAAGAAAGCTCCCTGCAACTGTTGCAAGACCAGAAGCGCCGACAGATGAAATTGCTTGAGCAGTTACCCCATTTTTGGCACTTTTAACTTCATTGGCAATAAAGACAACAGTAGCAGGATGAAGTAAGCCAAATGTAAAACAGTGAAAAAGCTGCGCAAAAGCAGCACCTGCAACAGTTGGAAATAACACATATGTAAAATTTCGTACTGCAATTGTTCCAACACAGAATAAAATAAGTTTTTTACTTCCAAATCGCTTTATAAATTTATATGAAAAGAACATTGCAGGAACTTCAGCAGCAACAGAAATAGACCATAGTAAACTAAACGAGTCGCTATGCAGGTACTCTTTAACATATAGAGAAAAAAACTTTGAAG
>CAYJHL010000071.1:0-8458 GCA_964369585.1 uncultured Treponemataceae bacterium
AAATTACATGCTAAGGGTTTAATTGTTTCTGAATAATGAGTGAAATAAAAACTCCTAGTATTAAAGACTTTCAAAACACTATTCTCGACTATTATAAAACAAAAGGTAGAAGTTTCCCCTGGAGGGAGACAACTGACCCCTATGCAATAATGGTATCAGAAATAATGCTTCAGCAAACTCAAACAGACAGGGTTATTCCAAAGTATGAAAACTGGCTTGAAAAATATCCTACAGTTCATCATTTAGCCAAAGCGCCTTTAGTAGAAGTGTTAACAATGTGGAGCGGTCTAGGATACAACAGAAGGGCAAGGTTCTTACATAATGCTGCTATTGAACTTTCAAGCATTTTAAATAAAGGTAAGGAGTTTCCTAATAATCCAAACGAACTTGAAAAACTACCTGGAATTGGGCATTATACAGCACGAGCAGTTTCCACCTTTTCCTTTAATAACCCTGAAGTTTTTATTGAAACAAATATTCGAAGTGTATATCTCTTTTTCTTTTTTCAAGAAAGGCTAAAAAATACTGAAAAGTTTGAGCCAGTACATGATAATGAAATTTTCCCACTCATTAAGGAAACACTGTACACTAAAAATCCTCGCCTTTGGTATTATGCTCTTATGGATTATGGAGCAGAGCTTAAAAAGGTAGTTAAAAATCCAAATCGAAAAAGTAAGCATTATACAAAACAGTCTAAGTTTGAAGGATCTGTTAGACAGGCTCGGGGTGCCATTTTACGGCAATTAACTCTGCAAGAATGTAAATCAGGCCTTTGTTTAGAAGCAATTTCAAAAATAGAAGAATTACCGTATGAGCGTCTACTTAAAGCAAGTGAACTTTTGTGTAAAGAAAAAATGATTTACCAAGACGGAGAACTATACAGAATTAATTCCTAATATTCATAGGTAGGGGTTTATTGCAATAAACCCCTACCTATGCTATAATATCCTATGGCAGAACAGCACGTAAATTACTTTGCACTACAAAAATCATGTGAAAAAAAAGGGTGCCCCCTTTGTACAATAATCGATGAAAGGATTGCCCGATACATAGATGGTATGTTGTTTGAGCATATTTCGGACAGAACATTTAGAGCACAATATCGACAAGCAGGAGGTTTTTGTAACGAACATTCAGAAACACTTCTATCGTATCGGGATGGACTAGCAGTTGCAATTCTAGGGCAGGGAACCTTATCAGATTACATCGAAGACTTTAAGAAAAAAAAGATAAGAAAATATAAAGAACCATGCCCTGCCTGTGGCGAAAAAAGTAGGATAGAAAAAGAGTTTTTAACCTTTATAGCTGAAGTAAAAGACAAGGGTATGTCTGAATCTGACGCAGAACTTGTAAAATTTTTTACAGCTTCATCAGGACTTTGCGTTCCACATTATGCAAAACTTATGTATCATGCTAAGAAAATACCTATTTGGCTTTCAAGCTTTCATGAAGAAAAATACAAAAAATTATTGGAAAGAACTAATACTTTTATTGATTTTTCGGCTTGGGGAAAGCAAAAAGATTTTGCAAATTTAAGTGATGATGACAAAGTAGTGTGGAAAGAACTTGCCCAAACCCTACGAGGTGTGGTATGATAGAGAAAGATAAAAAACAATAAAGGACAAATAATGAAAGAATTTGTAACATCAGATTTAATTAGAAACAACACGTTAAAAATGGCTCATAAAATTGTAAACGATGGATTTATGCCTGATATTATTTATGTATCACTTCGTGGTGGTGCCTATGTTGCAAACGTAATGAGCGAATACTTTAAACTCTTAAAAACAGACAGACCAGTTTTATTTGCAGCAGTTGTTGCTCGCTCATATTCTGATATACGAGAAAATTCTAAAGTAATGATAGACGGCTGGACATACTCACCTGATCATTTGCGCCCAGGTGATAAAGTATTGATTGTTGATGACATTTTTGATACTGGAAAAACAATAAACCATCTTGTAGAGGTTATTATGGAAAAAGGTGTTCCAAGAAAAGATATCAAAGTAGCTGTTCATGACTATAAATATTTTACAGAGCAAGAAGAACAATTACCTATACAACCTGATTATTGGTGTCGAAAATTTGAAAGTCCAAATAGAGATAATGATAATTGGCTGCACTATTTGAATCATGAACTTGTAGGATTAACAGATGCTGAGCTTGAAGAATATTATTATAAAAATGACCCAGAACTACGTGATGTATTGGGGCCATTACTAAAGAAATAGTTTTTTAAAGGAAACCGGAGGATTTAATAATGAGGGTGTTACATAAAAAAATCTCAGTACATTTGATATTGCTAATGGTGTGCCTTGGTTTTGCTTCTGCACAAGAAGTGCTATCTCCAACACAAGGTACTTGGGCAAATTATCAAAGTTTGGTATTAAATCTTCCTGAAAATGCAGAGGCATATTATTCTTTTACTGGTGAAAATCCCTTAGAATCCGGTTTTGCGTATGATGGGCCAGTCCTATTGGAGCTTGATGGCGATGTGACTATAAATATAGCTGTTGTAAATGGTGAAAATAACGTAAAAGCATATTCAATTAGTTATACAGTCGCTTTAGAGAGTAATCCTGAATATATTCCTCTTTTAGAAAACAATGCCTTTGTTGTTATTAATGATGCATCGTCTCTCTTATTACCAGAAAATGTACGCTTTAGCTTAGGGCATACTGATACTTTTTATTCTGGGGAAGAATTAAAAATAGCAGGCAATATGCCTTTTGAAAGAAACCTTCCTATCACAATTATAGATGATGATATGCAATTTAGATATGTGTTGCAGCTTGGTAATAAGGACTCATTCACTGTTGAAAATAACTTTACTTCTGCAATTTCAATAACAGATTGGAATCAGATTTCTTTTTTAGAAGAAGGACCTATTGTTTTTTCACTAGATGATGAAGCATTGAGACAAACAAATTCGGGAGAAATTTTTGTAGATAGATCTAAGGATAGAGTATTAAAGTGGCAAAAGTATGATGGCGAACTTTCTGAAACATTTGAGACAATTATTCTTCCAAAAAAACCAGAAGTTATTGGGATGCCTTCAAATCCTATCGTTAATCAAAGTGTAACACTATCATTATCTGACTCTCGCTATATGTTTTCTACAAAAAATAAAAACAATACAGTTTCAAATTCGTCGGTATATTTTGTTGATACAGTAAGCAAAGATGCATTTGGATTTTCAGATGAAATAGATATTTGCTTAGATGGAATAAAACATGGTTCTATTCAGGCAACTTTCGTTATAGATAAAATTGCACCGAGTGCTCCAGTTTTTTTTGCTTCAGAAACATCTGGGTACTCTAGAAAAAATGTAGAACTTAATGTGCAAGCTGGTGATGCAGTTTACTACTATATCCTTGAGCCTAAATTATCGAAGGAAGGTTTTATGTCCGATGAGCATCTATCTGACATTGTATCCGATTTTAGAGATAAATCAAAATATAGTTTATTAGAAGATACAACCTTACACTTATCAAATAACTCTGGACTTGCACAGTCATATGCTGTGTATGCATTTTCAAAAGATAATGCTGGTAATACAAGCAGCATTACACAATTTAAGACTGTCATAGACCCTTATAATTTTTATGTAGAAAATGGTTCTACCAGTGATAGTTCTTTTGCTCTTGGCACCGTAGACAAACCATTTACAAGCTTCGAGCAATTACATAATGTATTAAATAGTCCTCATTTTAAAAATGTATATATAAACGGTGTTTTCACAAATCTACAGTCGATTGAACTTACTCAAGATATAGCCTTATTTTTAACAGACACATCAAGACTTCTTTTTGCCAGTGGTGAACTTATTTCTGTAAAAAATGCCTCAGTTTCAATTGCCGGTGGTAATATTGAACAATCAAATCCGGAGACAACTGCCTCGCTTAAAAGTACTCTGCTACACGCACAGAATTCTACCATAGCAATAGGTAATACCGAGTTTTTACTTTCAGGTGGAATAAATAGTAATTGTATTGTTCTTGAAAATAGTTCTTTACAAATTACAGATTCAGGAATTACTGTGCAATCAGTTGCATATGCGTCAGGTATTCAATCTAACAATTCTGTAGTACTGTCACAAGGTAGTCGCTTTGTTCTTGTGTCAGATACTTCAATTGGAATGAGTTTAATAAATACTACGGCGCAAGTTAATAATTCATCTTTTACTGGAATAGGTCCTCTAACACGAGCATTAGAATTTATCAATTCTAGCTATTCTGTCGTAAACAATATTTTTGTATATGAAAATTCGGAACTAACAAAAAAAGTTGAAAATACTGCAATTTGGAAGGACGAAAAAACAATACAGAATGTTCTTGCAGATAATACTATTCAAGGTTTTACAACATTGGTTGTAAATTAATTGGTAAATTAGATGTTTGTTTGTGGATTAGATGAAGCTGGAAGAGGGCCTCTTGCAGGGCCTGTCGTTGCGGGTAGCGTTATACTTAGTGATGATTTCCCTTTAGATATATTAAATGACTCCAAAAAACTTAGTGAAAAAAAAAGGCATGCGATAGAAATACTTATAAAAGAACATGCAATTGCGTGGGCTACTGCACGTGTTGAGCATGATGAAATCGATAGAATAAATATTTTGCAAGCAAGTCTTTTAGCTATGAAAAATGCTTTTGAAACAATGTGCAAAAAATTAGAAGAAAAAGAGCAAGGTGCTGAAATATCATGTGTAGTTGATGGTACTTTTAAGCCTTCTATTTCTGTAGCATGTGAAGCATTGCCCAAAGCAGACGCCACTGTACCTGCTGTTATGGCAGCTTCCATATTAGCAAAAAATGAACGAGATAGGATTATGTGTGAATATTCAGAAAAGTATCCAGAATATGGTTATGAAAAGCACAAGGGGTATCCTACTCAAGAACATAGGCGTATTTGTAAAGAAATAGGCCCATCTCCAATTCAAAGAAAAAGTTTTTCGTACTAATCTTCAGATTCTTCTACTTTTCGTTTTGATACAACATGAACTCTACCAGTACGTTTTGCATCTGGGTTTCTTTTTGGTCGTTCCGTTGTTTCTTTATCCCCAGTTCTGCCGCCTGGTTTATAAATAGCTTTTTTTGACGCTCTTTTTTCAGCTTGAGCTTTTGCTTTTTGTTTTCTGTTTTTTTCAATAAATGTAAGGGCTGTTTCAAAACCTTTACAAAAGTTTTGCATATCTTCAGCAAAAACAGCAATTTGATGCCTATCAAAAGCTTCCCCATTTTTGTTTTTGCTTTCAACTACTTGTAAGAACATGTCTCCAGTTCTGTTTTCCTTTACATTGAAAAAATATGTTCTGTTATCTAAAACAACTTGTGTGGTAAAAATTTCTCCACGTGCACCCATGTATGCCACCTTAATAAAAAAATAAATATGCAAAACGCATTAACATTGTACCAAATAAAATAGTACTTAATAAAAATATAATTAGTTATATCACATTTGGTCAGCTTTTACAAGTAGTTCAGTTTCCCAAGACACAAGTTCTTTTTCCATGCTTTCAGTACCATTTTTTATGTCAGCCATTACTCTAAAAACAGGCTCAGTTCCACTTCCTCTCATCCATATAGATGCAATCGGGGCACCTTCATTATCCATAAAACGAATTTTCAGTCCGCCTGTTCCTGACATGCTAAAATCATCTATATCTGTCGTTTCTTTTGTACCAACAGTACATGCTGCTTGCCATGAATAAAAGCCAAACATATTTTTTAAGTCAATTTTTCTGTTGTCCCAATCTTCTTGAAAAACCTTTTGAAAATTCTGCTTAAGGACAGCATGGTCGCGGCTTTTTATACTCATGAGTGCTCTCGATTCTGAAGCACCAGTAGTTGCATACTGCGGTAGTGTAGCTAAAATATCTACAAGGGTGAAATTTACTTTATACTTTTCTTCTTGATTTGAAGCTATACACCACAGCTCAAAAAGACCTTTTTTGTCTTGAGTTGAACGTATGACTAAAAGTTTAATAAGTGCGAATAATGTATTAATTGGGTCTCTAACGGCTGCCGGGTGGGTTATATTTCCACCATTTGAACCTTCGCCCATAATTGGGATATTATAGCCTTTTTCTCTTTGCTCACGAGCACAATTAACAATATTTGCTTCTCCAACTTCGCCTCTAAATACTTTAGCGTTAAATGCTTTTGCAATGTCTTCAATTCGCATTGATGTTGCGCAGTTTACAGCTACAGCAAGTTTAAGTGATTCCTCATTATTCGACTTATATACACTATGGGCAAGCTCTGACAAAACAGCTAAAGCAAATACTTCTTGGGCTTGTAAAATTTCTGCCTTTGATTTTTTATTGTTCCAAAAAACAATGTTACCTCTATCCCCGTCACAATCAGGCATGTATCCGAGCAGAGCATCTGTTTTTCCATTGATTTGTAACTCTTCAATTTTTTTTGCACAGAACTCTAAGTTCTTTCCTTCTGGAATTATAGCATGTACAATATCACCTGTAGTATCATTAAAGGACTCAAAATCAATTCCTTGACTATTAAAAAATTCTTTATCTATAGTGAGGGTTCTTGCACTTCCATTCATGTCACAGACTACGGTTAAACTCTTTTCTTGTATTGATTTGTTGATATTGTCAAAAAAATCATTTTGTTTTTCTTTATTCTCTTCACCCGAAATCACTTGCTTGCTAAAAGAGTAGTATGCTTTGTACGAGTCCTTTTTGAATTGCGATTCTTCGTTATATATGTTCTGTATTGCATCTTCAGAGCATTCTGCTATAATTGACTCTGCAAATTGTAAGGGATTTTCCGTATTGCATAAAGACATAAAGTTATCAATTAATATTTTTGCTTCACTACCAGGCATTACTCCGCCGTCTGAAAAACCAAACTTAATCCCATTATGACCTATTGGATTGTGGCTTGCAGAGACATACACAAACCCATCAGTCTCTCTTGCATAAGACATAATTTCTGGGGCAGCAACAATTCCCACATAGCGTACCGTAATACCACATGATATCATTGCTCTTAACATTGTGTCCGCTATAACTTTACCTGTTGGTCTTGAATCTGTACCAACAACTAAACAGCAGTCATTTCCCGATTTGTCTATCATGTACGTTGAAAACGCTTTTGCAGCAAAAGTTACGAGTGCTTTATGTTCATTACTTATTGAAGAAGAATTGTCCTCTTCATCTTGGCTTTTCACAAATATTCCGCGCCAACCTGAAGCCGATAAAATCATATTCTTTAAAAAAGATTCGAAGTTGTTTTCCATTTTTTTATTATAACACATATTGAGTATTTTGTCTAATATATGTTATTATTCTTTTATGTTTACAGACACCCACTGCCATATGTCTATGGTAAAAGAAAGGGGCTATGATATGGCTTCTTTAATACACGAACTTGTTGATACCGATGTACCATTTGTACTAGATATAGGTACCGAGCCGAATGATTTGCCAGAGCACATTAATTTTATACAAAAACTAATTGATACAAATTTATGTGAAGAAGATAAAGTTAAAGCCCATAAAATGTTTTATTTTTCTGCCGGTCTTTGGCCGGGAGTTGAATCAATTATACATAGAGAAGAATACGTTAAAACAATTGAAAGTAATATTATAAACTATAAATACACACATAATATCTGTGCTATTGGAGAGTGTGGTTTAGATCGGTTTTGGAATAAAGCAGATGAGCAAGGTTTAATCGCTGGGTACGATGCTAGTGATATTATCAAAGGTGAAGAAGAACTGTTTCAAATGCAAATTGAACTTGCAAAAAAACTCGATTTACCAGTTATTGTACATTCAAGAGATGCGCCATATGAAACGTATAATTGTATAAAAAATGTTGGTTGGAATAGGGGAGTGATTCATTGTTATTCTTATGGTGCTAAAGAAGTTAAGATGTTTTTAGATTGTGGCTATTATATTTCATTATCAGGAACAGTTACCTATGCCAAAAAGAATCAAATGGAAGCAACGAAAGAACTCATTAATTATATTCCAAGCGACAGGCTTTTATTGGAGACCGATGCGCCATATCTTGCCCCAGCCCCAATGCGTGGAAAAACAAATACGCCAATATTGGTTAAGCATGTATATGATTTTGTGTCGAAAATGCTAGAAATGAATAATGAAGAATTGGCAAATATTGTGTTAGAAAACACAAAAAAACTGTTTAAGCTATAATACTCATGAATTGCTTTTGCGATTATTTTAAGTTTTCTGTGTAGATGATTAGTATTCACGGCGTACTTATATATTTACACACAGCCGTGAATAGTTACCTTTATCATTTATAGTCCTTTTCCTAAGTATAGGAAATCATTGATTTTTTATTTTATAGCAAAAGAATAAGTTCGCGAAGTCCGCAAGCGAGCGTAGCGAGGCTTCTAGGACTGAGACGAGCTATTGCTTTTGCGATTATTTTAAGTTTTCTGTGTAGATGATTAGTATTCACGGCGT
>CAYJHL010000072.1:0-8301 GCA_964369585.1 uncultured Treponemataceae bacterium
TTTTGTTTTTCTCATTTTAACTTTATGGAGTATAAGTATGGAAAGACTAGTAATCAATGCAAAAACTAGAACACAAACAGGTAAGGGTGCTGCACGACGCTTACGCGAAGTAGGGCAACTTCCAGCAGTTATGTACAATTCTAAAGGCGAATCAGGAATGCTTGAAATAAACGAATCTGATTTTTTTAAGGTTTGGAAGCAAGCTACACCTACAACATTAATTTCACTTGTTGTAGATGGAGGAAAAGGTTCACTTGCTTTTATTAAAGCTACTGACTATAATATTATTTCTGATAGAAATATCCATGTTGACTTTCATGTAATTGATGAAGATAAACCTCTTGTAGCAACAATGAAAATTCTTACATCTGGAAACCCTGTTGGTGTACGTGATGGTGGTGTTTTTGAAAAAGGTGCAGCAAAAGTAGAAATTAAGTGTCTACCAGCTGATTTACCTGTAAGAATTACTGCAGACGTTAGTAACCTTGGATTAAATGAAAATATCTGTATTAAAGATCTTCCTTTTGAAAAATCTATTACAGTACTCACAAATCCTGAAGCTGTTGTGGCTACAGTACGCCCAATGCGCTAATATTGGCTAATATGCATATCAATGCCTTGAGTAATTCTCAAGGCGATGAGGCTGATAATCCTTCACAAACTTTTGATTGCAAAAAAAGTAATGCCCTTTTGAATAAAGTTAAAAAAGACATTACTACTTTTCTTTTTTCATCAAAAGGCTCTGTGGGGGATTTTGTTTCTACAGGCAACGATACTCAAAAAGTAACTATTTTGCTTTCTGTTTCAGGAGGTAAGGATTCTCAGGTAATGTTGCACTGTGTTCATGCTTTATTAAAGCATTTTCCTTTTACCCTTTCAGTAGTCACTGTAAATCATAACATACGAAATAGTAAAGAATCAAAAGGCGATGCAGATTTAGTGCATACATATGCAGTTAATTCGTTGGGCCTTTCGTGTTCAACTATAACAATTGAACCAAAGGAAATAGAGCGTATTGCAAAACAACGAGAGCGCGGAATAGAAGAAGCTGCTCGCCATGTTCGCTATACTCACATAAAAAAACATGCACAATCGATTGGTGCTAAAGTAGTTTTTTTTGCTCATAATAAAAATGACCAATTGGAAACACTTTTACAACACTTTATTCAAGGCTCGTGTGCTGGTATATCAGGGTTTGCCTCTAGCGGGATTAGACAATATCTTCCCTTTCCGCTTGATGAAAAGAATAAAGATGAACCCTATGAGTTATATTTATTTAGGCCATTATTAAAAATTAATCGTGATGACATCGATCACTATGCTACAATACATGATGTACCTTTTAGGGAAGATAGTACAAATAGTGAATTAAACTATTTTAGAAATAGAGTTCGTCATACATTAGTTCCTGTGCTTAACGAGTTTTTTACAGGTTGGGATACAGGAGTTATAAATGGTGGAGAAAAGGCTTTCCAAGAAACACTGTTTATTGAATCTATTGTAAATGAGTATACATGGGAAGTTTATAACAATGAAGTTCGAATGAGTTTAGATGACTTTACTAAGCAAGGATTCCCGGTAAAAATTCGATTATTGTACAAAGGTATAGAATTAACAGATTATGAGGGAAAAATTCCGTATAGTATGTTAAAATTATGTGCACTAGGACAACGTAAAGTGCAAGGAAATGGTCTTGAACTTCTTTATAAGAATAATTATGTAATTATTAAATTGATAAAGCAACATAAAACTCCTTTATTGCCATTTAGTATTGTGGTAAATGAAGAAGGGATATATAAAACAGAATATGGTACATTTGTGGTAAAAGCTTCAGTACAGAAAAGCGAGCTTCCTGCCGATACTGAAAGAGGAGATTATTATATTGGTACCTTTCACTTGCCACTAAAAATTCGCAGTAAAAATCAAGGTGATACTATTCTAACTGCTCAAGGCACTCATAAGAGCCTCAAAAAGATTTTTTCAGAATGGCGGGTAGATGAAAATCATCGTACATTACTCCCCTTAATAGAACATGATGGGGATATTAATTGTATATGGGGCTCTCCCTATGGTTATAAAAATTGGTATGTAAAAGATACTCTGAATGAACAAAAACAAGTGTATATTCACTTTAATAAGGAATAGTTGATGAACAATAACAAAAAGCATTCACAAAAGCATAAATCTAGTGGAAATGGGCACCCACAAAAAAGAGATGATGATCCAATGAAGCGTCCAAATCCTTCTACTGGTCGTTTTGGAATGACACTATTCATTTTAATGATTGGTTTTTTAATTCTGTTTATGTTTTTAAACAAGCAAAGTGCATCTTATCCTCAAATATCATACACTGATTTTATTATTGCAGTGGAACAAGAGCAAGTCACTGAAGTACAAATAACTGATCAAAATAAAATTATTGGTTCTATGCGCTCATCAGCAGGGCAAAGTTCTCTTTTTCAAACAGTAATACCTTATACAGATGATACATTAATACCGCTACTAGAATCAAAAAATGTAAATATTACTGGGAAAATATCCTCTCCAAGTTTATTGAGTTCTATTCTTAATTTTTTGCCTCTAATAATTATGGTGTTTTTTCTCTTCATACTTATGCGCCAAACTGCAATGCAAAATAATAAGGGTATGCAATTTGGAAAGAGTCGGGCAAAAGTATTCGATGCAAATAAAAAAGAAAAAGTTACGTTTAATGATGTAGCCGGACAAGAAGAAGCAAAGCGTGAATTAGCCGAAATAGTAGACTTTTTAAAAAATCCTAAAAAATATGAATCAATTGGTGCCAAAATACCTACTGGTGTTTTGTTGGTCGGTAATCCAGGTACAGGTAAAACTTTGTTAGCGAGAGCAGTAGCTGGAGAAGCTGAAGTTGCATTTTTACATATCTCGGGTAGTGATTTTGTCGAAATGTTCGTTGGTGTTGGTGCAAGTCGTGTACGTGATCTTTTTGAGCAAGGACGAAAAATGGCTCCGGCAATAATTTTTATTGACGAAATTGATGCTGTAGGGCGTGCTAGGGGTGCTGGCTTTGGTGGTGGGCATGATGAAAGAGAGCAAACTCTTAATCAAATGCTTGTTGAAATGGATGGATTTGAAAATAAAGACGGCATAATAATTCTTGCAGCAACAAACCGCCCAGATGTATTAGATCCAGCACTTTTACGTCCTGGACGTTTTGATAGACAGGTAAGTGTAGTTTTACCAGACATTAAAGAAAGGGAAGCAATTTTAAAAGTACATGCGAAAAAAATAAAATTAGCATCTGATGTGGATTTAAATAAAATTGCACGTGCAACACCCGGAATGAGTGGAGCGGAACTTGCAAACATGATCAATGAATCAGCCCTTTTTGCAGCTCGAAAAAACAAAAAGAAAGTTTCATTAGAAGAAATGGAAGAGGCACGAGACAAACAACTCATGGGTGTTGCCAGGGAAAGTATGGTTATGCCAGAAAAGGAAAAAGCAATGACTGCATGCCATGAAGCAGGTCATGCACTACCATATTATTACTTAAAAAATGCATCTCCTTTGCATAAAGTAACTATAATCCCAAGAGGTCGAGCATTGGGCTTAACAATGGGCTTACCTAAAGAAGATTCATATTCACACACTAAGTCTTGGTTAAAAGACCAGCTTGTAATTATGTTTGGTGGATATGCTGCTGAATCAATTGTCTATGGGGATACAACAACCGGAACTCAAAACGATATTCAAAGAGCCACTGATATTGCACGTCGCATGGTATGCGAATGGGGGATGTCTGAGGATGTAGGTACAATTGCTTTTGGGCAAGAAGATGAGCCAATTTTTATGGCAAAAGAAATTGAAAGGCGAAAGGGGTATTCAGAAGATAGTGCAAAAAAAATAGATGATGCTGTTAAGAAAATACTTGATGAAGCTCTCGATACATGCAAGAATATTTTAACTAAAAACCGAAAAAAACTTGATTTATTAACAAGTGCTCTTATTGAAAAAGAAACGTTAAGTGACAATGAAATACGGGAGCTTTTAGGATTTAAGCCTCTTGAAGTATTGGCGGAGAATGAAGCAGAGTCAGGAACTGGAATAGAAGGACCGCACATACACTTAAAAAAAGACGGTGAAGAATAATACGAGAAATAGTTGAGGAGGATATCATGATTCGGGTAAAGTACATTTTTATACTTATAATTCTTCTAACTACGGCTCTTACAGGAGCTTTTGTGCAAGAAGGTTATTTTAATGAAACCGAAAATCCTCCTGTAATTAATAATCCTGTTTTGTTTCATAGTACGGCATTGCGTTTTTTAGATGAAGCGAAAAATGCTCTTATTAATCAAAACTGGGATTTAGCATACATGCTGTCTGAAAGATCTTTAGTATATGATTCTTCTATCGCTGATGCGTATTATATACAGGCCATTAGTCTTTTAGAGAAAGAAGGTACTGTAGCCACAGTTATTACACTATTAGAAAAAAGCCTTGACGATTCTGTTCAGTGGTATGCTTATACAAGAGATTCAGGTAGATTATTATTGTCAAAGCAATATGTAAAGGTTACTAAGGCTTTAGAGGCACTATTGTTGTTGGACGAATATCCTATACTTAATACTTCTGATGCTTTACTTATACGAGCAAATGCGTATTACATAATGCAGGAAACAGATAACGCGCGAAAAACGGTTTATGAAGGTGCTAATCAGTATCCTTTAGATAAACGCTTTGATGAACTATTCTATTCCTTTGAATATCATATAGATGAAAGTGATTTTGAATCAGAGCTAGATGAAAAAAATACATTAGTTCCTTTTAACCGTAACTATTACACTTCATTTTTTAATTCACGAATACAACAATTCTCAAAAGAAAACTCTCTTATAATGCTGTATTCTGCAATATTTACTCAGGATTTAGAAGAAAAGAAAAGATTACTAAAAGCATGGAATATGCAAGGCTCTCAACATCCTTTGTATGCATTGCACGCATTAGAAAGTGATATTATTGATGAGCAAGCTGCATTTAACTATATGCTTCCTTTTTTTACTACTATTGATTATGCAACGCTTGAAGATTTTATCAATGTTTTAGATGATGAAGCTGTTATAGAACAGGCACGTACTTATTTTAAAGACTATGCTGGAACAATTTTTATTGATATTAATGGTGACTTAATAAGTGAATTAAATGTACATTATGATAAGGGTAGGCCTTCAAGTGTACACTACGATGAAAATCAAGATGGTTTAAGTACATGGGATATGACAAATGATTATGGAGAGCCTCTAGCTGTATCATTGCATGAAGAAGATATGGAACTCAAGTATGATGTGTGGCCATATCTAGGTTCTGTAGTAGATAACTCACATGAAATGCGTGATTATATGTATTATCTAGTCGATAATACTCTTGCATATCCTATTGTTGATTTTATTGAATCAGATGCCTTTCAGAATAATTTAAGCATTTCGTTTTATACTCCTAGTGTTAGAGATGATGAAGTATTCAGTACCGCAGTACTTTTTGACGCGTCATACTTGATTGATTTTAAAACAACAGAATATTCTGATAGTCGAGCTCGGTATACTGTATTAGACGGTGTAATAAAAAGTGCAACGTATACCGAAAATGAGTACCCATTTGGATATGCTAGCTTTCAGGGGGGATACCCAGTATCTAGAAAAGTTGATAAAGACAGAGATGGATATTTTGAAGTAACCGAGCTCTTTAAGCATGATAGTTCTGATACACATTTATCAGAAAAGCTGTTGCATGAACTATTTGGTTTTGATTTTATTGCGAAAGGTGTATCTATACAAAAAGTAATCCTTGATGTAAATAATGATGGACTTGACGATTTTACTGAAGAGTACATTACGCAAGAAGAAGTACTTTCAAGTTGGGATACAAACAGTGATGGAGCTTGGGATGTGCAGTACAAGCAAAGTGATAATAAAATGAATACAGAAGTTCATTACGTACATCCAATTACAAATGAAATACGGTCTGTGTACATAGAAGATAATATTCCAATCATTGCAAATGGCAAAAACATTACTAAAGATACTGCGTATGAGTTTTATTGGATTGGGTTTAATATGGGTAGTGCACATGCTGAAAAAATTATGGTTGAACTGTCTCTTCAAGAGACTTCTATAGCAGTGTCTGTAACAGATTTACTATGGGATAGTGAAAATGAGCAATTTGTAAGAATTGTTGGAATAAAAAATGGAGATATGTATTTTGGTGAAGTTTTCTACGAATAGAATTATGTTTCTATTTTTTGTGTTATGTAGTGTAGTATTTGTAATATCTTGTCAAACTGCTACGCATACCGACTATGAACGCCCTGATTATACCGATGAGCAAATACTTAAAAACACGGTTGATAGAATAATTGACGCAAAAGATGATAATGTTGTATATGCTCTTTGGCAGTTAAGTATTCTGTATAATGAAACAAGTAATGAAGATATAAAAAAGTATTATTCGCAATGCGCTGACAGCGCCATCTCTCAGTTCTATGAGCATTATTCTAATAAAAACTGGGCTGATGCTTTATTAATTGCTCAATCAATTATTACATTAAACACTCTTGTCGAAGAAGAATTAGTTTTAGAGCTAGAAAGTAGTTTTTTTGATGATGTGAAAACTGCACAAATAAACTATGAAAATATACCAGAGCTTGCTACAGAGAATAGAGACAATACTGCAAGTATGGCTACGTATATTTCTGGAGTAGTTACCGTGTGGGTTGACTTAGGCGTTAAAGTTGCAAATGGTCTAGGTTATCCTAATAGGAGCTTAGGTTCAGGCTTTTTCATTGATGGGCGAGGGTATATTATTACGAATCATCATGTTATAGAAGAGCTTGTAAATCCTGAATATGAAGGCTATTCTCGTCTTTATATTAAACTGTCAAATGACTCAGAAACTCGCATTCCTGCAAAGGTAGTTGGGTGGGATAAAACACTTGACTTAGCTTTGCTTAAAACAGAAATAACTCCACCCTATGTATTTACCCTTGGAACATCTCAAAACTTGACTATTGGAAATCCAATTTATGCTATTGGATCGCCAGTAGGTTTAGAAAATACTATTACTTCTGGAATTATTTCAGCTTTTGATAGACAATTATTATCAACAGCTTCTGTTATGCAAATTGATGCAGCTGTAAATTCTGGTAACTCTGGTGGTCCATTAATACATGTAAATGGTGAAGTTCAAGGAATAGTTTTTGCAGGACTTGCAACATACCAAGGATTAAACTTTGCTATTCCAGTTGAATATTTAAAGGCCATTCTACTTAGGCTATACTCTGAGGGAGAAGTTAATCATTCTTGGATGGGAGCGTATGGTAGGACAATTAAAAGATACCCAACTGACGAAAAAGGGCAGGGGGTTGAAGTACTTTATGTGATGCCCGGAAGCCCAGCTTTTTATGCAGATATTGAAGTTGGAAGCATTATTACCGAGATAGATGGTATAGACATTACAAGTATTGAAGACCTTCAATATGCATTAATACAATTATCACCAGAATCCATTGTAACAATAGAAACAAAAAATTCTCTTGATGCTGATACTTCAAGTATATCAATTTATCTTGATCAGCGACCTGAACAGCCAGGTCTAGAGATATATGAGCGTGAGCCAAGTTATAAAATGGTATATCCCCTATTTGGTATGGAGCTAATACCTTCATCTGTAGGAAATAAAAATCAGTACACTGTTCAGTCTATTGTTAGAGGTAGTATTGCAGACGAATCTGGATTTTCTGTTCATGATCCAGTTGAAATTCGAAAAACAGTTCTTTCAGAAAATAAGGATGCAGTTTTCATTGAGACATTTACAAAAAAACGAAAAAGTGGATATTTTGAAGTAAACGTTGCAATTGGATCAGCCCTAGATAGTCCTTTCCTATTTTAAATACTGATACTTCGATTGTATTCCCGCGTAAGAGCCCGTAGATTACTAAACGAGCTGGGTGCTTGTTTAGTGACCTTCAGAGTTAGCGAAGGCCAAAATGTGCACTACGGTAAAAATAAAATGCCACAAAATAAAAATAATTCTCCATGTATAGACAATTTAGCCTTTTTCCTATAAAATAGGTGCTAATGAAAGACCTAAAACTAAAACGCAACTTCTGTATTGTTGCTCATATTGACCACGGAAAGTCGACCCTTTCTGATCGTCTTATTCAAAAAGCCCGCATTGTTGACGACCGACAATTTCAAAACCAAATTCTCGATAGTATGGATATTGAACGAGAACGCGGTATTACCATAAAAAGCCAAGCTGTAACTA
>CAYJHL010000073.1:0-8281 GCA_964369585.1 uncultured Treponemataceae bacterium
TTCTGCCTCTTTTTTTATCTCAAAAAATCACTTGCCCTTAATAAAATTCTATCATATAATAGGTTTATGAAAAGTTTAACAGAAGAGTTATGGTTTAATACAACTCATATGAGAGAATACATTAACATTACCCCTACAATAGAAAACTTACTCGCACAGTCAGGTATTCAAGAAGGATTTGTTTTAGTAAATGCAATGCATATTACTGCTAGCGTTTTTATAAATGATGATGAAGGAGGACTTCATTGTGATTTCGATGAATGGCTTGAAAAACTTGCACCTCACGAACCAGTAACAAAGTATAGACATAATGTAGGCGAAATAAACGCTGATGCCCACATGAAAAGACAAATTATGGGACGGGAAGTTGTAGTGGCAATTACTAATGGGCAACTCCATCTTGGCCCTTGGGAACAAATATTCTATGGCGAATTTGATGGTGGCAGAAAAAAACGAGTATTGGTAAAAATAATTGGAGAATAAAAACTACGATATTTTTTTTCAGCATGAAATTGAAAAAATAAAAAACAATCCACTTTTTAAAACTCGAAAGCCAACTTTACTGCTCCACGTATGCTGCGCTCCCTGTTCCAGTGCAGTGCTTGAACGACTAGCGGATACATTTGATATTACTGTATATTATTATAATCCCAACATTCACCCCAAGGAAGAATATGCTAGACGTTTAAATGAGCTTACATTTTTTCTTCAAAAAAATTATGAGAAACGAGATTCAAAGAAACCAAAAATATTTTTTCAATCCTCCGACTACAACCCTTCCGATTTTTTTGCTGCAGTTCAAACAGATGAATTTCCAGAAAGAAAAACAGAACAAGAAAGAGGACAGCGTTGCTTGAAGTGCTATGAACTACGCATAAAAAACACTGGACACTTTGCTAGAGAGCATAATTTTGATTACTTTACTACAGCACTTTCTATTAGCCCCCACAAAGACTCCCATATGATAAATATAATTGGAGAAAATACTAGCAAAGAGCTTACAGTAAATTTCTTATATGCTGATTTTAAAAAGCGAAATGGATATAAAAGAAGCTTAGAATTATCTAAAGAATTTAATTTATACAGACAAGATTACTGTGGCTGCATATATTCAAAAACTAATTCGAATCCTAACAATAAGCAGCTTTAACTAAGAAAGAAGATTACAAACAGTACTATGCAATAGAGTATTAGAGGCAATAATATCTTTTGTTTCTTTTATACTCACAGGATTGCCTTTCCAATCTGTAATGCGCCCACCAGACTCTTCAAGGATTATAATTCCTGCAGCAAAATCCCATTCTTTTAAATTTTGAGCCATTGCACAATCAGCTCTACCACATGCGACATAACAGATATCTAATGCAGCTGAACCAAGAACCCTAACATCTGAGCACTTTGAGAATAATGAAAAGATAGATTTAAAAGTTCCTCTTTCGTTTCTATCTCCATACGGATTTGTTTCACATAAAATTGCACTCTTTCCAATATTTTTTTCTTGTGAAACACAAATTTTTTCTCCATTCAAGAAGGCTCCATGTCCCTTTATTGCGAAAAACATTTCATTCAACAAAGGATTATATACTACACCTAATATACTTTCATTTTTTGTAACCAAAGCTATCGAAATAGCCCAATCATTTAGCTTATGGATAAAGTTAAGAGTACCATCAATTGGATCAATAATCCATGTATATTCTGAGCCTTGGTCAAGAAGATCTTCCTCTTCGGAGATAACCGTTGAATTAGGGATAATTTTTGGGAGCGAATTACATAGTATAGAGCTTACCTTTTTGTCCATCTCTGTTACATAGTCAAATTCACCCTTAAGCTCAATTGAAAATTCTTTTTCGTCTAAGAGTATTTTTCCTGTGCTAATGCAAAGATCCTTTACCTTAATTAAAATTTCGCGTAATGTTTCTTCATCCACCATTTTTAAGCCTCACTTATGTCAAACCCGTCTGGAAGAGAGAACCCTTTGCTTTTTACAAGTTCTCTATTATCTATATCTAAATGAATACAAAACACTTTATGCCTAATTTCTGGTTTAAATGCTTTTTCCATTTTAACAATACTACAGTGAGTCGTTGCATGATCCTCTTCTAACGCTGTATCTTGATAAATTCTATCTAGTTCACCGCTATACAACATTTCTACAATTTGCTCTGGAATATTTGCAGCATCACCACTTGTATAGACTTTGAAGGTATCTGTTTTAATAATATAGCCATAGCATTGCATATTATCAACGTGTTTAACTTCAACAGGTTCAAAAGAAACATCATTAGATTTCGGAAACTCAGAAATCCATGTATAACAATCCTTTTCTATTCCCATCAAATCCAAGAGCTGAACTATTGTTTTCAAAGGGTGATAAACTGTTATTTTCTTTTTTAATACATAAAAGCAATAAGAAATAAGAGAGCCTAAGCTACCACAATGATCTGCATGTAAGTGTGTAATTGCAACTGTTATTGAGTCGCATGTTTTCAGTTCATCGAGTTTCCAATAACTTAAGTAAGCACTCTCACCGCAATCAACTAAATATAAGTTATTATTTACAGTAAAATATGCATTACTATTGTCTAACAAAGGGTTAAAACATGCTCCGAGTCCAATAAATTTTAAATCCATACAATCCTCTTATTTAATTCCAGCACTAACAAAACTGTTAATAAATTTCTTCTGGAAAATAAAAAAAGCAAGCAGAAGCGGAATAATTATAATAAACGTTGCCGCTGTAACATTCGCCCATTGCATTACTGCTTCTTTTGATTTCGCAAATAAGGCCAATCCAACAGTAAGAGTTCTGTTTTCTGGGGAGTTAGTTACAATGAGTGGCCATAAGAAGTTGTTCCAATGGTAACTTACTGAAACTAAGCCAAAAGCAATATAAGCCGTTTTTGCACTTGGAACATATACATTCCAAATAATTTGCCAAATATTTGCTCCATCAATTACGGCTGCTTCTGCTAAAGACTTTGGTATTGTTTTGAATGTCTGACGAAGCAAAAAGATCCCAAAGGCACTACCAAAGAAAGGAATCATTATCCCAAGCTTTGTATCTGTTAGACTTAAGTCACTAATCATCATGTAATTTGGACTAATTAGTACATCATTTGGAATGATAATTTGCATAAAAATTATTAAGAAAACTAATTTTTGACCTTTAAAATTCATTGTTGCTAAAGCATACGCCGCCATAGTAATTGTCACAAATTGAATAGAAAAAGTAGCTATAACAACTATAAATGTGTTTATGTAATATTGTCCAAAAGGAACATTTGTCCATACATAGAAAATATTCCCAAGAGAAAAATCTGTTTGAGGAAAAAGAGACATGACAAAACTTGGCTCAGAAAAGGCAGTACCTATTAACCATATGAGTGGTATAAGCCAAAGTAATCCAAGAATTGATCCTACAACTGGTAATACTATTTTATTATTTTTTATCATATTTTTGTCCTAGTTATAATGGATTTTTTCATCACTTTTAAAGAATTGTAATGATGCAATTGAAAGCATAATTACAAGCATTATTACTGTCAATGTTGAGGCCATTCCCTGATCAAAGTATGTAAACCCTTGCTGATATATATAATAAAGCAAAAGTGTCGAGGCATTATTTGGAGCACCTTCTGTCATAATAACAATATGATCTACCAACTTAAAGCTATCTGTCAAAGCAATAGTAGAAACAAAAAGTGTTGTAGGCATTAGTAAAGGGAGAGTAATGTGTAAAAAGGTCTTCCATCGACCCACACCATCAATCTTTGCAGCTTCATACATTTCTATAGAAATATTTTGAAGACCCGAAAGGAAAAAAATCATTAAATACCCCGCTTGCTTCCAAACATACATATAAGACATAGCTGGAAGAACAGTATTAATGTTAGAGAGAATATTTGCAGGTTTAAAACCTAAGAAAACAAGCAATTGATCAAACAAGCCTGTTTTAGACATATATATAAAAAGCCAAATGCTAGCAATAGCAATCATAGGCATAACAACAGGATAGAAAAAGGCTGTTCTTAAAAATCCAATTATTCTTCCCTTTCTGTTAACCAAAAGTGCAAGGCCTAAACCTACAACCATACTTGGAATTACTGTCAATAAGGCAAAATATACGGAGTTTCGCATAACCTTCCAGAACAAACTAGAATCGAAAAGTTTTATGTAGTTATCAAAACCTATAAACATAGGTTCTCTCATCCCTAATTCTAATTGATTAAAACTCAAATATATACTTCTAAAAATAGGAACAACGGTAAAAGTAACTAGAAAAATTAAAGAAGGAGCTAATAAGAGCCAAGCAGCAAGATTATTCTTAAGGGCTTTTTTAGTGATTTCGTTTTTATTAAACATATTTTTTTCTCTGTATTCGTATAGATACGATAATACCTCTTGCACCTTACGATACAAGAGGTATAACTATTTATTTACTGAAAATTCTTTAAAGCTTCAGTTGCTTCTTTTTGTGCATTCTTTAATGCTTCACTTGCAGTTTCTTCACCAGTTACTGCTGATTGGATATTATCGTTAAGAATTCTCCACATTTTTGCAGCGTCATATGTTGTAAGCTCTGGTTTTGCATATGGGAGCTGATCTCGTGCAACAACTGCTTGAGGAACTTCTGCATAAAGATTTTTGATTATATCTGTTTCAAAACTTGAAGCTCTCGTAGCTACGTAACCTGTGTCAACATTCCATTGAGCAGCTCTTTCTGTTGAAGTCGCAAACTTAATGAATTCCCATGCTGCAGCTTGTCTTTCTGGAGAAATATCTGCTGAAATATAGAAGTTTCCACCGCCTGTAGGCGCACCAATTCTTTTATTTCCTGGCAAGAAACATGTTCCAAATTCAAATTCTGCATTAGAATTGATATTTGTAAGGTTCCCTGTAGTATGATAAATCATTGCTACTTCACCATTTAAGAATTGACCTGGAAGATCTGTCCATTGTACAATACCTTCTTGCATAACTTTGTATTTGTTTTGAAGATCTAGCCAGAATTGTAATGCTTCAACATTTTCTGGTGTATCAAAAAATACTTTTTTCCCATCTTCACTCATAAGGTTGATTCCATCAACACTATTTTGTAATGCAAATCCAGTAAATGCCCATTGAGCTGATCCTGAGTTAAGAGCAAGTCCTACACCATATCTTTCAGCTACTCCTGCATCATTAAACTTAGTAAGTTTTTGTGAATATTCAACTAATTCATCCCAAGTTGTAGGAGGGCTTTCTGGGTCTAATCCAACTTCTGCAAAAGCATCTTTGTTATAGAACATAACCATTGTGCTTCTTTGGAAAGGAATAGAATAGATTTTTCCATCTACATAAGAGTCTTCCATAAATCCTGGTAAAAAGTCTGCAATATATGCTTTTCCTTCTTCTCCATCTGCTGCAATTAAATCGTCTAAAGGCATTGCCACTTCAGAAGAGGCCATTGAAAAGCGTTGTGTTGCCAAGTTTACAAATACATCAGGAGGATTTCCACCTTGAGCCGCAGTTTGAATTTTTACAACGGTATCATCATAATTCCCTGTATATACTGGGGTCACGATAATATCTGGGTTTTCACTTGTAAAGTCTGCACAAATTTGTTCAATTAACTTTGTTAATGGACCACCTGCGTTAACAGGATAGAAAAAAGTTAATTCCATTTTACCATTTTCTTGCGCTGAACTTTCATCTTTTCCTGAGCAAGAAACACTAACAACCATAACCATTGCAAGTAGCAATAACACTGTTAGTTTTGAGATAAATTTTTTCATTTATTTCCTCCGATTGATTTTGTCTGAGATACACATCTCATAAACAAAGTATAATCCATAAATTGGTACGTGTCAATTTGTGTTTTTGTTTTTTTTATGAATTTACGCATATTTTACTTAGTTTTTATTTTCTTCTTACTGTATAAAATATGGTATTTGACTTTTTTTTCTTTTGGTATATACTTGTATTATGGCCACAATCAAAGATATTGCAAAGCTAGCAGGTGTTTCTCACGGTACGGTTTCAAACGTATTAAATAAAACAGGCAAAGTAAAGATAGAAAAAATTAAGCTTGTAGAAAAAGCCATTGAAACATTGCAATACACCCCTAATGCGCAGGCTCAAGTATTAAGACAGGGTTCCAAAACCCTTGTAGTAGTTGTTTTGCCCACATTGGATACCACGTCATACAGGGATATTTTCCACGTAATACATGAAACCTTTTCTGAAAAAAAATACGATGTTATGCTTTTTACCACAAATGGTTTACAAGCACGGGAATTAGAAATTCTCCCAACGTTACCCCTCTCTCAAACAATGGTTTTGTTTTTTGTTACCTGTCTTTCTGAATTTCCATCAAATTTTTCACCAGCATCCCCTGTTGTTTTTCTTAATCGATTACCCAAACATTCTTGTAAGAATGTTTTTGATTTTTCTTTTAACTACAAACAAGCAGGTTCAGATATTGCTAAAGCAATAATACAGAAAAAGGCTAAAAGTGTTACAATTGTTAGAAAATATGCTGAAGATCCAACAATGCACCCACTTTTATTACAGCTTCTAAAGGTGCTCCAAGAGAGCACCATAACTGTATCTGATGTTGCCTCAAGTACAAATTTACTTCCAAATAAAGCATACGATATACTAAATATAGATAAGCCTTCTGACATCATTTTTACACTCGAAGAAGATGATGCAGATATTGTTAGCTTGATTGCTTCAAAAATTAAAATAAAGCCTTCAATTATTAGCCTTGCTTCCTATAGAACATTTACAAAACATGAGTATGAAGTGTACGATTTAAATTATAAAATGTTTGCTAAGGAAGCTTGTAAAATATTATTAGAGTGCATAGAAAATAATAGTTCATGCCAGACCACTTTACGCTATCCATGCAAAGGTTTTAGTAAAAAAGAACTATATGCTAAAAAGAATATTACGCTAAAACTTTTAACCGTAGACAACCCTTCAACAGAAGCCTTAAAAAAAATTGCAACTACATATTTCTTAG
Source organism: uncultured Treponemataceae bacterium (assembly GCA_964369585.1). Classification (GTDB taxonomy): domain Bacteria; phylum Spirochaetota; class Spirochaetia; order Treponematales; family Treponemataceae; genus CAYJFX01. The sequence continues at coordinate 7,010 of CAYJHL010000073.1, forward strand.
AAACAGGAGTTACGCTAGAGTTTAACACAAAAGATTACGATGAATTATTTTCTTTGTTAGCTTCTCAAAAAAACCATGAACATGATCTTATTAGGCTCGATCTTGTTGGACTCCAAGCCTTAGGAGAAGAAATACTTCTTCCCTTGGATAAATATCAAAATAGCATTGCTCCAATACTGCAGAGTTTAAGTCCTGATGCATTGCGCTTTCACGCTTCTATAGGTAACACAGTATATGCAATCCCCTTTGATCCAAGCTGTCAAATTTTGCTCTACAGAGAAGACTTATTTGAAGACGCAATAATAAAAAGACAATATTATGAAATGTATCATGAAACCCTTGAAGTACCAAAAAACTTTTCACAATTTAATAATATTGCAGCCTTTTTTACTCGTTCTAAAAACCCTTTATCTCCAACTGAATATGGTACAACTTCAACACACGGAACAGCTTCTGTTGCATCATGCGATTTTTTACCACGTCTTTTGTATTCTAATCTTGCGCTAATTGATCCCGATGGTAGAGTAATCATTGATACAGAGGATGCCCTTAGTGTTCTAGTTTCATATTTAGAAACAACTACATATACGTCAAAAGGAATATCAACGTGGTGGAAGGAAGCAGCTGAAGAATTTGCCCAAGGAAATGTAGCCATGCAAATTAATTTCTCAAACTTTACAGAGAGCATTTTTCGCCCCAGCAAGTCAAATGTTGTTGGAAAAGTTGGTATTGCTCCAGTTCCAGGAAAATCACCCGTACTTGGGGGCGGATCTATAGGTATTAATAAATTTTCCCAAAAGGTAGAACATTGTATTGATTTTTTTAAATGGTTTTATCAGGATGAAGTTGCATGTGAGTTTGCCTATTTTGGCGGATTATCTCCTCATAACAGTGTTTATTCAAATTGGGATATAATGAAAACCTTTCCGTGGACTGTAGAACTACAAAGAGGTTTAAAATACGGCCTCAGAAACATTAATCATGCAAGTAAAATTAATAATATCTCATTAAAACAATTTGAGTCTATTTTAGGAACGGCTGTCAAGAATGCCGTTATAGAAAAAACTTCACCAAAAGAAGCTCTCACATACGCTCAATCACAGTTTGACGCAATTTCAAGAAAGTAAAATTTTGTACTAATAAAAAAAGGCGATGCACGTTTGCATCGCCTTTTCTACGTCATTTCGACCCTAGCAGAGAAATCTCCCAGCTAGGTTACTTATTTATACAATTCACGTTTTGTGTATGTTGTATGTAAGTAGTGATGAGCTT
>CAYJHL010000074.1:0-8265 GCA_964369585.1 uncultured Treponemataceae bacterium
GGTCAATCCAGTTGTTTGTAGGACCAGCTGCTTCTTGTGTTTTACTTGCAATGTAAGTTTGGCTTTCTACACGTGCTACGTCAGATGGATCTGATCTAAAAAGGTATGAATGAGGTCGTTTTTTTAGCGGTGTTGCTAAACCTGCATCGATGAGGATTTGCATCATTTCATCGTATTCTTTTGCTGAACCATCACATAAATAAATGTCGTCTGGTTGACACATAGCAGCAATTTCTTCTACCCATGCTTTAGCTTTAGCATGTTTAAGTTGTTCTAACTTCATATTGTCTCCTTAAAATTGGCATTTTAGCCAAAAATTTTCATACTTTCAAAACTCGCAATAGATGCGAGAAAACTATGTATTCGTTTGCTAGAGATTAGCATATTTACAAGATAATTACAAGATGTTTTTTTGCATATAATTAAAAATTTATCGCTTAATATAACTGACTTTAGCTAGGCCTTTCTAGGACGCATTTTTCACAAGGGTTAACGTGCTTTTGCTGTCAACATATCTCTTTCTAGTAGCATGTCATCACTATTAAGATCTGAAACATAACATTCCACGTTCTGATAATAGTAACAATAAATTTTTTGCGAATTTTGTATTTTTTTTCCATTTTCAGACAATAATATACTATATATAACTCTGCGGAAAGAGCAACGCCGAAAGCGATTTTATGCATTTGAAGTGATAAATCTCTTGTATTTTTTCCCTTTTTGTTGTATTCTTACATAGAGTATTCTGTGTAAAATTTATCTAGATGAGTACATTGTGTATAAGTCGTAAATAAAAAGCAGTATGCCTTTTGCACCGTAGGTGCTAGAATAATATTTCCTAAGGAGAAAATATCTATGGCAGATATGAATCAACAATTTCAAATCGTAACATTTCAACTTGGTAATGAGTTATATGGTGTTGACATACTCGATGTAAAAGAAATCGTTAAAGCACAAGACATAAGACCTATTCCACACGCTCCACAGTACATAGAAGGTATTTTTAACTTGCGTGGGGAGGTTATTCCAATTATGAATTTGCACAAACGATTTGATATCCAACGTTTAGAATATGAAAATAGTATAGAAGAAGAGCTTAATAGAGGTTTTATTATACTAAATATTGATGGTTTAAAAATTAGTATTATCATTGATAAAGTATCAAGGGTTATCACTATAAATGCCACTGATGTTAAGCCACCTCCACACATGCTCACAGGGATTGGCTCTGAATACATACACGGAATTGTAGAAGAAAAAGATGGGTATTTAATCTTACTTGATATACGCAAACTTTTTGATTCAAAAGATTTACAAAGATTACTAGGTTTTGATGTATAATGAATATTAAAACATTTAGTTCAACAATTCGCCGAAAAGAAATGGACGCAGTATTAACCTGCATGGTCGAAGAAAAAATTGGCCCAGGGGAACTTAATGCTCGCCTCCTTCAAAAAGCTAAAGAAATTTTTTCAATAAGTGGAGCTGTAGCACTCCGAAGTCCTTCAATTGCACTAAAGTATGCTTTAAAGGCAATTGACTTACCGGCAGAAAGTGGCATTATGCTTTCAGCATTAGCTCCTTCTTGGCAATATACGTGCGTTATTGAATTAGGCTATAAACCAATTATAATAGACGTGTCAAGCGAAACTGGTTTGGTGACTTCAGATACCGTTCAAGACGGTATACAAAATGGGGGAAGAGTACTCTTACTTCATGAATCACTTGGTCAGGTTCCGAACTTCACTTCGCTACTTGAATTAAACATACCAATCATTGAAGATATATCACAAAATGCTGGTGCAACGTTTGAAGAAAAGCATGTTGGTAAATTTGGTACATTTGCAATATTAGGATTAGAACAAGATGATGTGCTTACAGCAGGTGGTGGAGCACTTCTTATTGCTGGTCAAAGCCGAAATTGGACTGTATTAAAAAATATAACAGAAAAGGCTCCAAAAACCGATCTTCTTGCTGATATAAATGCGGCACTTGGATTTGTACAAATAAAAGAGTTTTCGAGAAATGAAGAAATTCGAAAACAGCTATATGCAAGTTTTATTCGATCATTAATGCAAGGAAAGCATAAAAGCTTTACACAGCAAACTGATATAGCTATTTCAACAGTCTATTCATTCCCAGTTATTTTAGCGGGGAGTTTTAAGGATGTAAAACAATATGCTGCAAAAAAAGGAATTGAAGTATGCCTTGCGTTTGAAGATTCAATAGCTACAGTATTTGAAGATGCTTGCGCTCACTGCCCTAATGCAAATGCATTAGCGCTACGATGCGCGTTATTTCCCTTATATCCTAGACTTGGTGGGTCTAAATCTGAAAAAATTGTAAAGGTTTTGGCAACATTACCGTAAGCCAGTTTTTGAAAAGGTGAACTTGTGAAAACATGCATAGTAGTGGTTAACGTATACAATCAAGCAGCAAAAAATCTCGTCAGTGATATAGAACTCTTTCTAAGCTCAAGAGGCTATGATACAATTTTAGTTAATTACAATGGCGATAACAAACCTTTTCCAGAGAATGATTTCGATTTTGCTATTAGTTTAGGCGGTGACGGAACGGTTCTTTACACAAGCAGGCAGTGTATTCACACCAACAAACCTATTTTCCCTATAAATTTTGGTGAATTTGGTTTTATTGCTGGAATACAACCTGATCAATGGAAAGAATCTCTCGATGCCTTTCTTAATAAAAAACTTTTGCCAAGCAGCAGATCATTATTATATGTTGAAGTAAAGCGAAATAATGAAGAGATTTATAGAGGTCATGCCTTAAACGAAGTTGTTTTTACGTCTAAAATAGCAATGAAAACAATACAATTAAATGTAGAGTCTAATGCAATTAACTTTGGTAAATTTAAGGGCGATGGACTAATTTTAGCTACTTCTACAGGTTCTACCGCATATTCAGTTGCAGCAGGTGGTCCTATTGTAGATCCTTCACTTGATGCAATAATATTTACGCCAGTTTCGCCCTTTTCACTTTCAACGAGGCCTTTAGTGTTATCCGCTGATACCGAACTTAAAATTGAAGTACTGCCCTCCAGAAACTCTCAGTTCATGATATCTTGTGATGGTCAATTACGTGCCGATATTAAAGCAGGTGATATAATAAAAGTTAAGCTTTCTACAAGTAAAACATTACTTGTAGGTTGTAATGCGCAAGTATTTTACTCTGCCCTACGCTCAAAGTTTCACTGGTCAGGAGGTCCCTTTGCTTGAGGATATTAGCATAAAAGATTTTGCACTTATTGATGCAGCAACATTAGAATTCTCAGATGGTTTTACAGTATTAAGTGGTGAAACAGGCGCAGGGAAATCTATACTAATTGGAGCAATATCATTTTTACTAGGTAGTAAAGGCGGAACAGAACACATAAGAACAGGTGCATCCGAGGCTCGTGTTTCAGGAACAATATATATAAATGAACAAAACACTCATGCACAACAATGGTTAGAAGAGCATGGAATTGAAAGCGATAACGGAAGAGTTTTGCTTCGAAGATTGGTTCGGGAAAGCGGGAAAACAGCTGCGTGGGTACAGGACACACCTGTTACACGCACAGAACTAGCAGACTTTACATCCTCTCTTATCGATATTCATGGTCAACACGAACACCAATCTTTAATGAGAATAGCAGAACATAGACGGTTTTTAGACTCATATGCTGGTATAGAAAACGAAGTTAATAGTTTTACACAAATATATGCAAAACTTGTAGAAAAACGACAGCTTCTTTCAGATATTGATATTTCAGATAACCGAAAAGCGGAAAAAATAGATTTATTAACATTTGCAATTCAAGAAATTGAAGATTCTAACTTAAAAGAGGGTGAAGATCTTGAGCTAAGTCAAGAAGAAAGCCGCTTATCCCAATATGAAAGACTATATCAGGAAATAGATAGCTTTAGTTCTCTTATTTCATCTTCAGACACAATGAGTGGAATGAATACACTTTCAGCTATAAAAAAAGCTAGTAGCAACCTTTCAAGTGCATCAAGTATGGATGCAACGCTTGAGAATCTTTCAACACGAGCAGAAAGCGTATTTTATGAATTATCAGATATTGCTGAAGAGGTGAGAAGCTATACAGAATCACTTGTGTTTGACCCAGGTCGCCTCGAAGAGGTACAAGAGCGAACGGCTCTACTTTTTAAGTTAAAGAAAAAGTATGCAAACTCAACGCAAGACCCCATTTCGGAAGTAATTTCCTACGCTATAAAAGCACGACAACAGTTAGAACAATTTTCGCTTGGAGAAAGTAATAGAAAAGAATTGCAAGATGCAATAGCAGAATTAGAACGTATTGTGTACACAAAGGCAAAGGAAATATCAAATAAAAGAAGAATTGCCTCAGAAAAAATGTCACAGTCAGTTGAAAATGTACTAGTCCACTTAGGTATGAAAGGTACAAAATTTTATGTTCAAATTGATCAAAAAAAGGCCGTTTCTGATGATCAAAAGTGTGGCCCATACGGCATAGATGATATAGAGTTTTTAATTTCTCCGAACCCTGGTACACCCGCAAAACCATTAGCAAAAATAGCTTCAGGAGGGGAACTTTCCCGTGTAATGCTAGCATTAAAGACCGTACTTGATAGGTCCGATACAACTGGAACACTCATATTTGATGAAATAGATACAGGAATTGGAGGAGAGGTTTCAGTAGCTGTAGGTAAACACTTAAAGCTTTTAGCTAACGGTAGGCAAATTTTATGCATAACACACCTTGCCTCAATAGCAGTTTATGCCGATACTCAAATAAAGATAGAAAAATCTGTTCAAGCCGGTAAAACTGCGACAAAGGTTCGAGTTATCGAAGGAGAGACCAGAGTGGAAGAAATAGCTCGAATGCTTTCAGGAGATTCTGTAAGCCCTGCTTCACTTGAACATGCTAGAACTTTACTAACAAATTATGGAGATAAATAGTAATGGCAAAAATAACTGAAGATAGTAGAAATCAATTTACCGCAAAGATGACACCCCACAAAGAAGAAATTGATAAAATTTTAGAAAAAGAAAAAAACACACTTGCAACATTACATAAAAATGACCCAAACAATGGATATAAAAAAATAATGCTTGCCGAAGATATGATTCATGCATCAACTATTTATGTAATAATTAACAATCTTTCACTTGAACTATTAGACACAAAAAACACCGATGCATTAAATGAAGGAAGAAAGATTTTATATAAAGCAATCATATATTTAGAAGAAGTTGTATCAAATATGATTGATGCAGCATATACAGAATACGAAGATAGAGTAGAGCTTATAGCAAACGTTGCATTAGATAAGCGATATCAATTAACAAGAAAAATAGGCTTAGCCATAAGATTAATTGTAGATGCGTACGGAGACAATACAAAATGGAAATGGTCATTTGTTGAGCTTGAAGGGCGCTTTGCTACAGTAGCAAAAAACCTTATAGATTTAAAAGAAGCTTCAAAAATATATTTTGATCCAAGAAATCCTGAATACGATGTAGCAGTTTATTATTTACGATTGGTAAAAAAGCTACTAGGACAAACCGCAGATGGATATCGAGACCGATATGAGCTGTCGACACACCGTTTGGATGATATACGACTTGCAATAAACTACTTAGCAGCGCAAAGAAGGATACATATTTTGCTTGGAGAAAGCGGTGAAGCGGAAGAAGTTAAGAAAAAGGCTTTAGTTTGGAAATCAAAAATGGAAATAGACCAAAAGAAAGGAGTCAGCAAATAATTAATAATTAACAATTAATAATTTATAATTGTTTATGAATAAACCTGTTGCAGATTATTCAGAGCGCAAGTATTCTTTTACATTTAGAAGATGGTTTTAACGCTTACAAAAGTAAATATTAATTATTAATTATGCATTATTAATTACCCACAGTGTTAAGTTATAGACATGCCTTTCATGCAGGCAATAAAGCAGATATTTTTAAACACTCAATTCTTACACTTTTAGTTGAACATTTTAAGCAAAAAGAGGCTCCTTTTACCTACGTGGACACACATGCAGGCTTAGGATTGTATGACCTTCAAAGTGAATGGGCTTTAAAAACTGGTGAAAGTCAAGAAGGAATTGTCGAGTTTCTAAATGCACTTCCAAAAGATAATCTTCCATGCAGCATACTACCCTACCTAAATATCTGCAAAGAATTAATCAAAAAAAATGAATATGCAGGATCTCCGGAACTTGTACGACTTTTAAGTCGAAATCAAGATTCTCTCATTTTAAGCGAGCTTCAAAAGGCCGATTATGAAACTTTATATAAATTAACTAAGAGAGACAAAAGGGTTCATATTCATAATAGAAGTGGTTTTGAACTTTTAAAAGCTCTGCGCTTTGAACAACGCACCTTAGTACTCATTGACCCAAGCTATGAAACCTTAGATGACTACTCAAATGTTATAAGAGCTGTCGAAAGCTTATACAGAAAATGTTCTACTGCTGTTATAGCAGTATGGTACCCCTTGTTAAGTCGCAAAGAAAATCACACTAATATGTTAAAACACGAGCTATCACTAATTCCACCAATCGACGAAAAGTTCGCCATTCAGGAACACTGTTTTAGAGATTTAAAAGATGCAGAATATGGCATGTACGGATCTGGCATGGCTACAATCAACCCACCATGGCTATACACAAAAGAAATTGACAAGGTAATGCAATTCCTTTCTTAAAAATATATCCACAGATTACGCAGATTACACCGATTTTTATTTTCGAGTGCTTAGGTTTTATTGCGTATACTACAAAAAGTCAAATATAATTTATATGTGTTTAGTTCAACTAATTTTCACTATTCGCATAGTTTCTTCGTAGCACAATCCAATAGTAATCACATTAACCTGTGAAATCTGTGGTTTCTTATTACCCACCACCTATACCCTAACAATTATTAATTGTTAATTATTAATTAGTTAAGGATCATTCGATCATTGGCAGCTACATCATCGCCTGCACTTTCAAACTTCTTAAGTAGGTCAGAAACTTCAAGATTCTTCTTTTCCTCACCTTTAACATCATAGATAATTCTACCTTCATGCATCATTATTAAACGGTTTCCGTATTGAATCGCATGGCGCATATTGTGAGTTACCATAAATGCGGTAAGTTTTTCTTGTGTTATAATTTCATCCGTCAAGTCCAAAACCTTTTTAGCAGTTTTTGGATCTAATGCTGCAGTATGTTCATCTAGGAGCAATAATTTTGGGTGTTTTAATGTAGCCATCAAAAGTGTAAGCGCTTGTCGTTGTCCACCTGATAAAAGACCAACCTTTGATGCCATTCTATCTTCAAGCCCTAGATCTAAATGAGATAAACGTTCTTTATACATGTCTTTTTCATCATGTGTAATTCCCCATGAAAAACCACGTTTTTTACCACGTCTATATGCAAGGGCTAAATTTTCTTGAATTTGCATGTTAGCTGCAGTTCCCATCATTGGGTCTTGGAATACTCTTCCTAAAAACTCTGCTCTTTTAAACTCTTTTTTATTGGTTAAATTTATACCATCAAGAATTACTTCTCCTGAATCTACCGTGTACACCCCAGAAATCAAGTTCAAAAGTGTAGACTTCCCTGCTCCATTACCGCCAATGACAGTTACAAAATCCCCTGGCTCTAAATGGAGATCAACACCTTTGATAGCGTGTTTTTCAGTAATTGTTCCTGGGTTAAATGTTTTAGTTATGTTTGTAAGTTTAAGCATTTGTGCCCCCATTATTTACAGGCTCCTGTGCCTTTTTTCTTGGCATTGTTGCTTGAATAACTGGGACAGAAAGAGCAAGCGCTACAATAAGTGCAGTTAAAAGTTTTAAATCTGTTGATTTTAATCCGAGTTGTAATACTACCGCAATAATAATTCTATATACAATTGAACCTAATACAAGGTTTGCGAGCATTCTACCAAAAGAAAAACGTTTTCCGAAAAGCACTTCACCGATGATTATTGAAGCTAGACCAACTACAATTGTACCTGTTCCCATTCCAACATCTGCATATCCCTGACTCTGTGCAACTAAGCCACCAGAAAGAGCGACAAGTGCATTAGAAAGGGAAAGGCCAATGAGTTTCATTCCGTCTGTATCAATACCTTGAGCGCGTACCATTTTAGGATTGCTCCCTGTAGCACGTATTGAACATCCAATTTCAGTCCCAAAAAACCAATACAAGGCACAAATGGTTATAACTGAAATTAGCACTCCAATAATTAATGATGAAAGAGTTCTATCAAAGCCGAATATAT
>CAYJHL010000075.1:0-8190 GCA_964369585.1 uncultured Treponemataceae bacterium
GGATCGCCTAAAATAGGACAGCCAATATGTTTTAAGTGTACACGTATTTGATGAGTTCTTCCAGTTTTAATATTTAGTCTTAGTAAAGAATATGGGCCATAGATACCAACACAGCGATACTTTGTATGTGCAAACTTTCCGCGTGTTTTATCTTCTGTTACAGAAAATAGTTTCCTATTTTTGGGGGAACGTTCTATGTGAGTTTTTATTGAACCTGAATGTTGTGGTGGATGTCCCTGAACAATTGCAATATATTCTTTTTGTGTCCTTCTGTTCTTAAATTGTTCTTGTAAAAATGTTTCAGAATCTCTATCTTTTGCAGTTATAAGTATACCTGATGTATCCTTGTCAAGCCTATGAACGATACCCGAGCGAAGCACAGTTTCTACATTTTCATCATTTAGTTCAATATCATCTTGACCTCGGTGGTACATAAGCGCATTTACAAGTGTACCTGACATATTACCAGCACCTGGGTGAGTCACCATGCCTTGTGCCTTATCCACAACACAAACATTAGCATCTTCATATACAATTGATAAGGGTATATTTTCAGCTGTTATTTTTTCTGGTATGGGATCATCCCACTCAATAAAAACACTTTCACCGCCTAAAAGCTTAAGAGAAAGTTTCGCATTTTTTCCGTTTACGGTTAAGGTTTGTAAACCATTTTTAAGTCTTGAGCGACTTATACCTTGTATTGTAGCTGCATATGAATCTAGCCTGATAGGCTCTTCTGTTTCAGCGATAAAAGTTATTGAACTCATTCTGCTTGAACTCCTTCAGCGCTTATAGGAGTAATAATAACTCTTTCAGCTTGTTCTTTTTGTTCTTGTTTTTCTTCCTTGTTCTCTTTGACATTCACAACTATTAAATCGGCAATACCAATGGCTAAGCCTAATGCACACGATGTTAAAATAATTCCCATCTGTTCATCTTTGTTCAGGTTTGCAGCAGTTGATGATGTAGGAAATGGATTTGGCACATAATCTGCATTAAAATCATTATCTATATAGCGAAACACAGTATAACCAAGTGTAACTGCTAGTGTGGTAAATGGTATTGACCCAAGACTTACAATACTCATCCTTCTAGCATCATGAGCCCAATCAGGAATAGAATCTTCCGTATATGGTTCAATATCAATAATGTTTTGAGAAAAAAGAGATGACATGAAAGTCATTAGTATGCCTATGGCAATTATTTTTTTTATTTTCATAAAATCCCTACCAACTATTACACACGTTGACCAAAGATAGCTGTTCCTACTCGTATTAGTGTTGAGCCTTCTTCAATAGCTATTTCATAATCATTCGACATTCCCATAGATAGTTCCGGCATATGAAGAGAAGGAAACAGTTCTTGCATTGTATCCGAAACCTGTCTAAGTTTTGCAAATGAATTTCGTATTATTTTTTTATCATCGGTAAAAGGTGCCATAGTCATAAACCCTACAATGTTTAATGAATGTTGTATACCGAAGCGAATAGCATCTTCAACATCACTAACTGAAGTAAAGCCATTTTTTGACTCTTCGCCAGTATGTACTTCTAGTAATAGCTTAACATGCTTATATTCGTCAAATTTTGCAATCTCATTTAATAAGTCAATTCTATCTACTGATTGTATGCACTCTACAAGCGGTAGAATTTTTTTTACCTTGTTTCTTTGAAGAGAACCTATAAGGTGCAAGTTTAAATCCATTAATTCTATATCTGTAAATTTTTCTACAGCCTCTTGAACTCTGTTTTCACCAAAAAGTCTTAATCCTGCATCATATGCTTCAAGAATTTCTTCTACAGAATGAAATTTGCTCACTGCCATAAGCTTAACTGATTCAGTATTGCGATTCGATTTTACAGAGGCATCACAAATTTTTTCTTTAAGTCGGTCAATATTTTGCTTTATGCTCACAAAATACCCCCATTATCAAAGCTGACATCGCTTAAATGTAATAAGGTTTCGATATCTAATTTTTCAGCTCGAACGCTTACGTCAATTCCTGCCTTTTTCAATACATCTTCGGCTTTTTCTGAACTCGAATAAAACTTACTCAAATTATTCTTTATCGTTTTTCTCCTAGAAACAAAGAGCGAACGTTGTAATTTCATAAAATGCTCAGGGCTTTTGCAATTAGGAAAATTTTCTTTTTTTGTGAATAATACAGAACGAGAATCTACATTTGGCTTAGGCCAAAAACTTCCGCCAGATAAATCCATAATAGGGGTAATATCATATGCCCATTGGCAAAGAACTGAAAAGGAAGAGTAATCGCTTGTTCCAGGACGAGCCGCCATACGGAGTGCAACTTCTTTTTGTACCGTAAATACGCACCTGTCAAAACGTACCCCATCAGAAATAGTATCAGCTATGATTGTAGCAGCAATATTATACGGAAGATTTCCACATAAACGAGCTGGAATGCCTTTTGCAGCTTCTCCTTTCCATGTTTTTAGTACATCACCAAGTACAATAGAAAATTTTCCTTCGTTCTCATAATCAGCAAAAATATCGTGCAAGGCTGCAGCAAACCCCCTGTCTATTTCAAAGGCTGTAAGTGTAGCCCCTCTTTGCAACACACCATCGGTTAAAGCACCTAGTCCAGGGCCGATTTCCCAAACACTCATACCTTCTTGAATATCGAGCATATTAGACAGTTTTTCTCGGGCACTTGCATTTACTAAGAAGTTCTGTCCAAACTTCTTTTGCATAGCCATATCTCTGCTCTCTAAAAACGTTTTAAGTGCTTGTGGTGAATTATAATCAATTTTCATATTCATAGTATTACCTTTATAAAAAATGTACTGGAGGAAACTGCGAAAACCATAAAACTATGCGCTCTAATATCCAATACATAATTTGTATTATATCATTAAATTGATATAAAAGAAAGGGGATACAAAAGCTTAAAAGAATGCAAAAAAATCCTACTACTAAAAAGACTATTACGAGAGGAGAAACAACAACAGAAGAAATAATACCTATTGGCATAAGGGTGCCAAACAAGCTAACGGTAATAGGGGCCGTACAAATTTGTGCTCCAATAGCTGCACTAAAAGGTGATGCAAGCATAGGCGTGAGAAAGCGAGCTAGCAAAGGTTTGACTAAGTATTCAGCTAGTGCTATACCAATAAGAGCACCATATGAAAGCATAAAAGCTGCAGAAAACAGATCATTTGGGTATAAGATTGCATGAACTAAAAAAGACAATGAAATAATACGTATCAGTCGAATACTTGTAAAGGAAGGACTAATGAAACGATATACTACTTCAGAATTACCAGAAACACCGGGAAGTGAGCAAAATTGTAAAAGAAGAGAAATTAGAGTACATGTGAGAGCTCTAAAAAGTGAAGGAGATAAACCTGCAAACCAGACAAAGATAATTACTGCAACAAGCGAAAGCACTGTAGCTAGTTTTTTTCCTGCTACACTTCCAATCGTTAGAGCAATACCTGCAAAAAGAGACAAGTGCATTCCAGAAAGTGCAAGAATATGTGAAAGACCTGCATTCTTAAAGCCATTAGCAAGGTTTACATTTGTATATTCCCTTGAACCTGAAAGCAATGCTAGTAAAAGCCCTCCTGCATCACCCCAAGCAAATAAAAGCCTCTTAAACTCAAGTCGAAACAATGCTCGTATCCGTGAAAGGTTATTTTTCCACTTATAATCAATAATGCTATTTACAACAAAAAGCGGATATGATGTTTTCTCTTGATCAGTTTGAGAGATTAAATACCCCAATGAAGTAAAAACTAATCCCTGCTCGAACACTGGCGATTGTATTAAGTGAGAAGAATACACACTTGAATACAGTTTGTCAGGATACAGAGCCTCAACTATGTCGGTTGGTAATAAAACTTGTACCATACCACTCGCCTCTGATGTTACATTCTTACTTCTTACAGAGAAAACATCAAGCTGAGCTGAATAATAATTACCACTACTGGTTTTAGTCGCATTCGAAACCATGTGTCCCTCTAAGGCAATAATGTTTTTTGCCGGGATTATGGCTCTAAAAGTATGGCGGTTTGCTACACCTATTATGCCTGAATAAACCAAAAAAGCTACAGTAAATCCTGCTACGACTGTTGGAGAGAAAATAAAATTCTTGTAATGTATTACCACTTCAAAGTAACCAGCGCATCTCTAGCTGCTAGTATAATGTTTTCAGGATAGTCTAAATATGTCGTATATAACAACGCATCAAACGCAACCTTATTCCCAAGCTGTCCAAGAGATTGTATAACAGCAAGCACTATAGTCTCACTGTAGGCTTTGTTCTCCTCTTGCTGCTTGTTTAGCTCTTCAAGATACATTGCTAAGTGTTCCCCAGCACTTCCTGATGATAAGGTTGTAAAAGCATTAATAATTTCAGCAAAATTGTCTTCACTTAAAGTACCAGCTTCAAACTCATCCTTAGCAACTAGGTAGAAATCTGTGATAAGATTTGCTGAGCGTGTCCAAGAAATTCTTACTAATTCTCGAATCGCAATCATCTGTAACTCTACAGTATAATTATCAACAGCGGAAACATCACCTATATATATTATTGTTCCGGAAAGTGCTTTTTCAGACATTTCTGCTCGAAAAAAATCAGAATTATTTGAATTATTTAACACCAATTGTAATGTATAGTACTTTTCTCTTGAAGTACCATTTTCAATGAGTTCGCGAATTTGATTTTCATTGCCTCCGCCAAGTTTTGAGAGAGACTGCGATGCAATATCGATAATTTCATCATTATCATTATATGCATATGCTTGAAATAATACAGGAAATGATTGTGCATTTGCAAAGTTTCCGAGTACTTCCAATGTAAGAGAAAGCATAGTAATATCAGTGTAGGAAGAGTCTGTTAACAAAGAATTAGCATACTCATTTATTAAACCTACTATTTCCGTTGTATCAGATGTAATAGATGAAAAGACTGTAAGTAAGTCTAGTTTTATAGAGTCAATATCTGAAATTTGAAATAAAGCCATCAATTGAGGCAACAAAGTCGACAACCCGTTTTGACTACTTTTTTGCACTATAGCACGTGCTAAACGTATAAAATCTGCATCATTCGATAACAAAGAATAGTTGTCATTTATAAAAGATAGTGCTTCAGTAAAAAGTTGCGTATGTACGTTATCATCAGAATTGAGAGAATCTATAAGGTGTATTTTTTCACTAATATTCCCTTTAACAAAGGTTCTAACCATATCATCATTTGTTTGGGAAAAAAGAGATGTTGAAAGAAAAAAGCACACAACTAAAAATATTTTACGCATAGATTATTTCCTTATTCTAAGTTCTATGAACTTGTTTTTAACATTGCTTCTACAGCTTGTCTTTTTTCGAGTACCTCAGAAGCATTGACTAATTTTGTTGGCTCAGCTAGAGGGACACTTCCTGTACCCGCTCCATTATATCCATTTTGAACTGGATGTGCAACACCATCTTTATTTTCTGTTAAAAATGTATAGACATAGGTTAGTATTAGATTTTTTTCTTCCTCACCTATTTCTAAGCACTGAAAATGCAACCGAGACATATTCATTGCCTCATTATACTCAACACCACGAACAATTCCATGCATAATTATTACGTCTTCATTAAGTAAAAACTCTAAGCGTAGTTTTAAATTTTTCTTACCCTTGCCACCAATTCTTATAAGGGCTCCATCTTCAGAAATATCTTCAACAAGGCATTTGAGTCCAGGTGTATCGGTAGCATCAATACTTTCAGCTTCAAGGGCCTGTACAAATAAAAAGCCTTTAACATTACATTCACATCTGATAGCTGAGCGTTTTTGCGTTCTTAAAATTTTATCGGTATGTGGTAGAAATAGAGAAACATGACTTCCAAACTGCATTGACCCTCTTACTCGTGCGTCAAATACATAGGAGGCATCTTCATAACGGTAAAAGTAAACTGAAATGTCTTTTTTTACCCAATCGGTACTTGCCAAAACAACTTTTTTGTTTTTTAAAGGCAACGCTATGGTTAACTCTCTGCCGTTATTCACAACTTGAGAAGTAAAAACACCATGCCCTTTTAATAGTATGTGCAAACGTTGTCCGATACTAATTGATTTAGTTGATTTAATTCCCTTATTTTTTCTAGGGTCTAAGTCCACTTTTGTTCTGTATTCATATAATGCGGATAAAAGTTTTTTTATTTTAGGAGTATCCTCTGTTCCTGAAATATGTGCATTTTGTTTAATTTGTGCAATGCTCCTGTCGATTGCAGCAACAGTAACAAATAATGAAGCAGGGTTGTCAATTTCTGCGGCAGCACATAGTTTCCACAACATGGCTATTTCTGCCAAAGAAAATCCTGCGTCTAATCCTGTAGCATAAAAAGAAATGCTTCCTTTGAATATAACTACTAATCGAATAATAATAAAGAGAATAAAAAATATAATTAATAGTGGTAAAACTGTATACATAACTCGCCTTTTATTATACTATACTATAGATAGCATGAAAAAAAAATACTTGATTCTTGATTTTTTTGAATTTTCTTTAATTATTTTCGCTTTTGTAGTTCCTTCTTTCCTTGCTGAAAGTCAAAGTACTGTCTTTTTGGATGTACGTTACCCTACTTTCCCTATTTTAATACGCCTAAGTATAATAATATATCTTCTTACTAGAATGTATGATATGGATTTAATATCTCGACAACATACACATTTTTCAGTACATGTATTCAAAAATTACGGTATTCAAAGTCTGAAAATATATGCTATGCTTTTTTTAGTTGGAATAACCATAAATACATTTCTATACATAATACAATATCAGTCAACTACAATTATTGCAGAGCCACCAGGAGATATTTTATTATGGCTTTGGTTTTTACTCTCAGTTACAATACTAGCTTGCTTTGAGGAAATAGTTTTTCGACAATTTTTACCCGAAAAAACCCTAAATAACCTAAAAGAATGTGCTTTCTATCAAACATCACCTACGAAAATAAAAAAAATACTTTATCTTTTTATTGAATTTGTATTTATACTATTTTTCGCTTTTGGGCATATGTACTTAGGAGTCTTTGCAGTTATAGCATCCTTAATATCAGGATTAATTCTTAGATATTCCGTAAAAAAGTATAACTCTATTGTACCAGCTTGCGTCGCACATTCGTTAAATAATATAATTTCATTTCTAGCCGTATTTTATGTACTTTAATGGATTGCTGAGTATGGTAACACAATTAAAAACCGACCACTTTCAACGGTAAAATCAACTGCATTTGAAGCACCTCTTGCAAGCTTATTGCTTACACTATAGGCGCTATTCGTCCAATCAACATTATTTAGTTCCCACTCTAAACCTTTTGATGTAATTTTTCCTTTATTAGCTACAGCAAAAATAGAAATGGTATCATTCTCAGAAAGATTTATAGTATATTGAGCATTCCGTGCACTATCTAGTACTAAAACTATTTGCTCTTGACAAAGCCATAAGTCAGGATATAACACACCCTCAAAAGATTTCAATAACGCTAAGGTATGGTCTAGACGCCCACCATCCCCACCAACAAGGGTAATATGTTTTGCCCCCCGATTTTTTGCTTCAAAAAGAGCAAGCTCGGTGTCGGTAAAATCTTTATCTTTTGGAAACTCACATACTCTATCCTTTGGTAATGCATGTAGCCTCTCAGTATTTTTTATACTGTCCATATCTCCAACCACTATGTCACATTCAAAACCAAAACCAATTGCGGTATCAAAACCTGAGTCAGCAGCGATTACAGTATCGAATGGTTTAAAGTGTTGTATAGCTATGTTAAAATTTGACATAACTGGATGGAGGCCTCCAGTGAAAATAAGTACATTCATATGTAAAGTATAGCGGATTTTTTGTCTTGCGAAAAGCACCATATTCACAAATATGTATAAATATGATATAATTTAATTCATGATGCAAAGGTTAAGAATACCTCCTCTTTTACAAAAAATGGCTCCTTTTTTTTCAAACGCAGGCTTTGAAGCATGGCTTGTAGGTGGTGCTGTAAGAGATATGCTCAGGGGTAAAGAACCTTCAGACTTTGACTTAGCAACTAATGCTACCCCACAAGAAGTAAGCAAGATTTTTAATCACGTAATTGAAACTGGCATTGAACACGGAACGGTAACAGTTCTCTTTATGGGTGAGCATATTGAAGTAACAACTTTTAGAACTGAAAGTGATTATTCAG
>CAYJHL010000076.1:0-8170 GCA_964369585.1 uncultured Treponemataceae bacterium
GTAAACTTCTTGGCCGCCGCTTAGATCGTGTTCGTGTAGTTGGACGATCAACTCCGGTTCAATTATATAATATAGTTGGATTAATGGATGAAGTTTCACAAGAGCAAAAAGACTGTGTCGTTGTATTCCATAAAGGACTAGATTTATACTTAGAGAAAAACTTTTCAGAAGCAAAAAAACTTTTCCAAACTGCTCTTACAATCTATCCAGATGATGGGCCTTCTGAGGCATTCTTTAAACGTTGTGATGAGTTTATGAAAGATAAGAAGAAGGTGCCTGAAAACTGGGATGGCGTTCTTAATATGACTTCGAAATAGGCGTTACATTGGCATAAAATAAAAGGCTTACCAATTCTTTGAGCGCATTTGCTTAAGTTTTGAGATAAGCCTTTTTTGTTGTAAACGCTTTTCATTAATAGATTTTGGCACTTTTGTTTTTTTTCGCACAGGAACTAATTTCCCCGCTTGGAGTATTTTTGCTTCCATTAATTTAAGAGCAATCTTTCGATTTAATTCTTGGCTACGCTCTTGCTGTACCGATACAAAAAAATCATTGTCTTTATTAATATTTGAAGCGAGTTTACTTTTTATTTGAATGCGTTCGTTTTCGCTTAAGCCTTCTATCATAGTAAGGTTGATATACGCATAAACCTTTGTGTTTACCTTATTAACATTTTGTCCGCCTTTTCCACCTGAGCGAGAAAAGGTACATTGAGTATGTTTTATTATTGATTCGTGTATTTCGTTTGTATTCATAGTTTTTGTCTATCGATATTATAGATAAGTTTTTGTTTATAATCAATTGGCCTTCTCTGAAAATAGGTTTTTATTGTACATCTGTATTTTTTAACCCCTACCCACTTGACAATACGGTGCTTCATATCATACTATAGTTTGTATGACTGCAAATGAACTAAGATCAAAATTTATAGAATTTTTTAAGACAAAAAACCATGCTGAGATTTCAGGAAAATCAGTAATCCCTGAAAATGACCCTACGGTATTATTTACTACTGCTGGTATGCATCCACTTGTACCATATTTAATGGGTGAACCTCACCCTGCTGGGAATCGTTTATGCGATTACCAAAAGTGTATTCGTACTGGCGATATCGACTCGGTAGGGGATTCATCTCACCTTACATGCTTTGAAATGCTTGGAAACTGGTCATTAGGTGATTATTTTAAAAATGAATCAATAAACTGGAGTTTTGAATTTTTAACAAAAAAAGAATGGCTTAACATTCCCGTTGATAAAATATCAGTTACAGTTTTTGAAGGCGAAGAAGGAATCCCTCGCGATGATGAATCTGCTGAGCTTTGGGCAGGTTTAGGAATTCCAAGGGAAAGAATTCATTACCTTCCACGAGAAGATAACTGGTGGGGACCTGCCGGTGAAACTGGACCTTGTGGGCCTGATACAGAAATTTTTTACGACACAGGTTTAACATCTTGTGGTGCAGATTGTCGCCCAGGTTGTTCTTGCGGAAAATTCATTGAAATGTGGAATAACGTTTTTATGCAATACTTTAAAGATAAAGACGGAAACTATACAAAGCTCGACAGACAATGTGTAGACACAGGAATGGGGATTGAAAGAACCGTTGCCATGTTGCAAGGTAAAAAGTCTGTGTACGATACAGAAGTTTTTAGACCAATTCTTAATAGTCTTGAAGAACTTACTGGAAAAAAATATGGTGATGATGAAACAACAGATACATCAATGAGAATTATTTGCGACCATTTACGCGCTTCTGTCTTTATTTTAGGAGATCCTAAATCAGTTTTACCATCTAATGTAGGGGCCGGATATGTATTACGACGTTTAATTAGAAGAAGTGTTCGTCACGGTAAAAAACTCGGACTCGACGGTGAGTTTTTAGTAAAACCAGCTCAAGTTGTCATTGATAACTTTAAAATTGCATATACAGAATTAGAAGAAAAAAAGCAAGAAATTTTTGATGCTCTTAGGGCTGAAGAAGTTAAGTTTTTAGATACACTTAAAAAAGGTGAAGCAGAGTTTGAAAAGCTTTTGCCTAACCTTATGAGAAATCCTCAAAAAGTTATTCCAGGAAGAGTTGCTTTCCGATTGTATGATACTTTTGGGTTTCCAATAGAGCTAACAGAAGAACTTGCTGCAGAAAATGGTTTTACCGTAGATAAAGAAGCTTTTGAGGAAGCTTTTAAAAAGCACCAAGAGTTATCAAGGGCAGGAAGCGAACAAGCTTTTAAAGGTGGTCTTGCAGATCATTCAGAACAAACAACAAAGTATCACACAGCAACTCACCTTTTACACCAAGCATTAACAAATGTATTGGGTGATGCGGTTGCGCAAAAAGGTTCTAATATTACAGCAGAGCGAATGCGCTTTGACTTTACCCATGCTCAACCTATGACTAAAGAGGAAGTGCAGCAAGTTGAAGACATGGTTAATGAAATGATAAAAGCAGATCTTCCTGTAACAATGGAAGTGATGGATATTGAAGATGCCAAAAAATCAGGAGCAAAAGCATTGTTCGGTGAAAAGTACGAACAAAAGGTAAAAGTTTATTCTGTTGGCGATTTTTCAAAAGAAGTATGCGGTGGGCCTCATGTTGAATCAACTGGCTCTATCGGAAACTTCAAAATACAAAAGGAACAATCATCTTCTGCAGGAGTCCGTCGAATACGCGCCGTAATCAGCTAATTTTGTAACTTAATAGCTATTCGATTGTTATACACTGTATTGATGATTATATAAAGAAAAAAGGAAGAGATATGAAACGTTTATTAGTATTAGTTTTTGTTGCTTTGAGTACGGCGTCACTTATTGTGGCACAAAGTGATTTACAACCCTTGGTGACAATAAAGTTACATAAAACAGAATCAATTACCCTTAAACAATTAAAGGATCGTGTTGCAACGTATCAGATGCAAACAGGTTTAAATGGTTTTACCGTTGAACAAAAGCGAGAAATACTTGATTCGATGATTGATGAAAAATTGGTAGTACAAGCTGCAACAAAGGCAGGAATTAATGTTACTGATTCAATGGTAGACCAGGCTTTTTTACAATCAATTTCAGCTCAAGTTGGAGCTAGTATCACAGAGCAACAATTTGCTTCTATAATTCGTGAGCAAACAGGATTATCTCTTGATGAATATTTTTCAGCTCAAGTAGGAATGAACTTAGCTGAATATAAAAATTATTTTAAATCTCAGCTTGTAGCGCAACAATATGTTTTAGCTGAAAAACAAGCTGAATTACAACAAAATGCAAACGTTACAGATGCAGAGATTCGTTCATTTTTTGAAATTAATAAATCTTCGTTTGTTCAAAATGATATACTAAAGCTTTTTCTAGTAGTAGTTCCTAAGGGAACAGATGCTAATGCGGCAAAAAAACTTGCAGGCGAATTACATAGTGATTTGAAGTCTAACAAGACATCCTATGACGCACTTCGGTTACAAATGCAACAACCAAATGCGGGCTTTCAAGCAGGCGATATGTTTCTAAGTAAAGGAACTATGGCAGCCCAACAGCTTGGTATGGATTATGATACACTACTTAATTTATTTACAAAAAATGTAGGTCATTTTGATGATGTTACAGAAACTCAAACAGATTTTCAGTTCTATGTTATTCAAGAAAAATATGATGCAAAATTGCTTAATCTTGATGATGTAGTACAACCTGATACAACAGTTACTGTGTATGAATACATTAGATCTCAGCTATCACAACAAAAGCAAGCAGCAGCTTTTGCAACTGTTGTTGCTGAAGTAACAGATTCTCTTCGTACGAAGGAAAATTTTCAAATGCTTAAGACAGATTCTGCTCTTAATGCACTTTTAAACTGGTAAAAATATGGCACGTCGAAAGGGAAGAATATTAGCTTTCCAAGCGCTTTATGCTTGGGAAACAGGGGCCGCAGATTCCTCAAACATTTTAGAATTCGCTTGGGCATCTCCTTCCCTTTTGGAACGAATGGGTGATGAAGGTCTTGCATTTTCACGCATTATAGTGCAAGGAACGCTTGATCATTTAACTGAAATAGATGAATTAATTTCTAAGCACTTGGTAAATTGGGAGTTTTCGAGACTTAACAAAGTTGATGTGGCTATCTTAAGAATAAGTGTTTATTCCCTATTATATCAAAAAGATATTCACCCCTCCATTACGATTGATGAAGCTATTGATATTTCTCAAGAGTTTGGAACTGATGATTCGTTCCGATTTATAAATGGTATCTTGGGTGCCATTCAAGCGAGTAAATCTAAAGCGAACGATTCTATGGAACAATCGTAGCAGAAAAATGCTTATGAGCGCTTTTAGTTTTAAGCACTGCATTTCCATTCTCTTAATCTCTGTTTTACTTTTTTCATGCTCATTTCGTTCCTCAGGAACTTCAATTGATGAAAAACTTGCACAAGTTGATTCATTAATTGAAGTAGGAGATTATAATTCAGCATGGACATCATTAAAAAGAGTAGCAAAAACAATTCGAAATTCTTCAGAAACTTTGGGCGTTGTTAGAAGGGCGCTTCTTCTTCAAAAAGAAGACTTTGCAAAAGAGCAACTTATAAACGCATTAAAAAATGACTCAGATAATCAAGAGCTTTTAGCAGTACTTAGTCATATGCTTGTGTCAGAAAACGAATATAAAGAAGCTCTACCATATGCTCAAAAGCTTGAAGGTGGAAAGTATGGTTCTGTGTATTCTGAACTCCGATTTAAGATAGATGAGCAAGCACTAAAAGAGAAAAATGACCAACTCGACGAAGAATTGTTTTCGCAAATTGATTATTATTCTGAGTCATATGTGCAAGCCTATATTGATATTTTTACTTCTACAGGAGATGCGGCTTATTTGCGCAATGCAGCACTTGTATACGCATTGCAAGGAGCAATTGCTAAAGCATTGTCGTTGCACCCCGCAGTCCTTACTTCGTATGAGAGTCCACTGTTTTGGGCTCAAATAGCCTATGACGCATACAATTTTGAGCAAGTAATTGCAGACTTGCAAATATTTGAACCAACAAGTGACGATTTGGCCCTTTTAGCTGATGCATATGTGCATTTGGGGTTATTAGAAGATGCTCAAATTACATGGGCCGAATCTACGCAAAGGTATTCAACTCAAAATCCTATTGCATGGCATAACATTGCTCTGTATTATCAAAGTTTAGGAGAAGTTTCTTTAGCAAATAATACCGTCCTGTATCTAGTCGAAACATTTCCTAACTACGTGGAGGGCTTAGCAGCATACGGCTTTTTTAGCCTAGAAGATGAAATACTCCCTCCTGAGACAGTATTTTCTCAGCTTCTTAAGGAAAGAGGATTGAAAACCTTGCAGATGCAACTAGATTCTGCTATTGTGCACTTAGACACACAGGAAGCATTTTTAAAAATGGAAGAATCTATTCATCGTTTATTACAAGAGGATGAAAGTAGGGCAATAGAGCTAGCTGTGGAAATTCGAAAGCTGCAGTGGGCACGAGAAGGAGTATCTCTTACTAATCAGCAAATGGTTTCAGATATTTGGTATATGTTAGAACAATATGTGCAAGAACCTTTTGGGTATCACTCAGTTCTTGTGCGCTTTGCTATGTGGTTTTTCTTTGTTCAAGGAATGATTGAAGAAGCTGACGCACTATTTACTACTCATTGTACGTCACAATATGCATCACACTATGAAACACAAGGCAAATATACTAGAACTCCTATTGAACATATGGAAACATGGGAATATGAATATGGCGGATTCCTCGCCCTAAAACAAGAGCGCTATGATGATGCACAAAAATGGCTTTCTATGCTTATGCCTTACAATGCAGTATCTCCGGCAACACCAATTGCAGCAGCTATTAATCTTTCTACTTTGTACAACGCTACGGGAAAAAGAATGTTAGCATTGTCACTTTATGAACAAATGCTTTCATACTCGAGTGATAATTATTTACTTGCAGATATTCATTACAGAATGGCGCTTATTTATAATGAGACGGGAGATATAAAAAAGGCTTCAATCTCTTTGAATGAAGCCTTATCGTTCGATTTTAACCACAGTCCTTCGAGGCTACTCTTAAAAAAAATAACTAATTGATCATTTTTTTAAAAGAGCAGCAAAAGGGTTGTATGTTTCGTCTGAATCTTGCTTATCTAGGTAGTACTCAACATCACTTTCTTGTTCTTTAGCAACGGCTGGTCTAAGTGAGATTCTACGGTCTTCAGTATTAATACTCTGGATTACAACGTGCATAATATCACCTTTTTTAAAAAGCTTTCGCAAATTTGTACCGCCTTGAGCGCTTTGTATTTCTGAAATATGAACAAGTCCATCTAAGCCTTCTTCTAAGCTTACAAAAAGTCCAAATTCTGCAATTCTAGAAACAGTTCCCTTATGTTTTGTTTCTTCTGGATATTTTGCTTTTACGGTATCCCAAGGGTTTGCAAGCAATGACTTTAAACTTACACTTACTTTTTCATTGTGCCAATCGGTTTTAAGTATTTTTACTTCAATGGTTTGACCTGTGCTAAGGTGTTTGCTAACATCTTCAACATGCCCTAACGCAATTTCAGAAACGGGTAATAATGCTTGAAAACCATTAATGCTTACAAAAGCTCCATAGCTTTGAATTGCCGTTACCGTTCCTTTTACTGTCATCCCTTCTTTTAGTGTTTCTTTGAGAGATTCAATGCTTCGTTCGTGTTCTTGTTCGCAAACTGCCCTGTTTGATACAAGTATATTTCTGCCGCCTTCTTTATATTCTTGGATAATAAATGTTAAATGTTTTCCGATGAAAAAAGATGGTTCTTCTTTTTGGCGGTATCCCATTTGTGAGAAAGGACAAAAAGCTCTAGTTTGCCCAATTCTGACTTCGAATCCGCCTTTAATTTCTTTTTCAACAAAGCCTTCAACTGGGATTTTTCCTGCATGAGCCTTTTCTAACATTGTTTTATCAGCTTTGTCTGAACTAATTTTTGTGGTAAAGCGCATTTCTCCGTGCTTTTCTCCAAGGAAAAAAACTTTTATCGAATCGCCGACATTCACAGAGATTTCACCTTCATCGTTGGTGAGTTCGAGAGCATCTAATACGCCTTCAGATTTTGTGCTTAAATCTAAAAAAATGTAATCTTTTGTAATAGCGACAATTTTTGTTTCTATTTGTTCTCCTTGTTCTAAGAACTTCATATATCCTCCAATAAAATTTCCCTAGTTATAACATCTCATAGTACGAAACGTGATTGCATCTTGTATTGTATAGATGGTTAGGGAATATATATTACTCTTTGAGTCTTTGAAGTATAGCAAATTTATGGTGCTTTGGCTAGGTATTATGGGTGTTGTTACTTCCCTTATTTTGCTGCCTTGACTTTGACGTATTTTTTTTATATAATTGTGTTTTACTGAAGGATTATATATGTTTAAAAAAATATTTTTAGCCACTGCGTTATTGCTTTCTGTTGTGACTTTTTCGTTTGCTCAAAGTACTATATTAACAGCTGCTGATTTTTTTGAATCTGTGTCTGCTAATTTTGCTGTTATAGAGAACTATGAAGCAGATATGAACATACGTATAGGCGAAGATGCCGATGAAATGGAGTCCCGGGTATCTTTTAAACAACCTAATCTATTACGAATTGACTTTTCAAAACCAGCAACACAAGCTATTGTTTTTAACGGAAATCAATTAACGATATTTTTACCAAGTTCAAATGTTATATTAAATCAAACAGTACAAAGTCAAGGCTCTTCAACTGATGGGATGAGTTTAGTAACTCCTGAAGGTCTTTCGTTAATGAAGAGATATTATTCAATTACATACGAAACAGGGCAAGATCCTGTGCCTTTAGATCCTGAGGCTGTCGGTACACCTGAGGCAGAAGAAATGGTTGTAAAATTGGTATTAACAAGACGAAATACAACCGAAGGGTTTAGAACAATAAAATTAGCAATTAGCCCCGATTCATTATTGATTCGTCGAGTAGAAGCAGAATCAGTAGAGGGAACAATATTTATATTTGATTTTTCAAATTATGCATTAAATCAAAACATACCAGATATGCGATTTCTTTTTGATATGCCTTCTGCTGGTAGCACATTTAATGATTTCTTATTTGCAGAATCAGAGTAGTGGGAAGAGATGGAAAATTTTGGAGCAATCTTAAGAGAAAAAAGAGAAGAAAA
>CAYJHL010000077.1:0-8142 GCA_964369585.1 uncultured Treponemataceae bacterium
TTCTGTCCATTTTGTTTACAAAACAAAGGCGTGGAACCTTGTAATCGTCTGCTTGGCGCCAAACGGTTTCTGTTTGTGGCTGTACCCCACCAACGGCACATAGCACAGCCACTGCCCCGTCTAACACTCTGAGAGAGCGCTCTACTTCTGCTGTAAAGTCTACGTGACCAGGTGTATCGATAATATTTATTTGATAATCTTTCCAGTAAGTGGTAGTTGCGGCACTTTGGATTGTAATTCCGCGCTCTTGTTCTTGAGCCATCCAGTCCATTGTGGCAGCCCCATCATCTATTTCACCAATTCGGTGAATTTTACCGGTATAATATAAAATGCGTTCTGTTGTTGTTGTTTTTCCAGCATCAATGTGTGCCATGATGCCGATATTTCTCATGTTTTTTAGTCCCATGAAGTGAGTATACTAAATTTTAGATTTTTTTTCTACCCCTACCTAAATTTTTGTGTGTGCCACCTAGATTGATCATGGGTTATCCGCAAGAATTACGCAGATTTATGAGATTTTTTCTCTTGCGTGTGCCACTAGCCTGTCATTCTGATTTTTACCACATACCTGCCCCCGTGAAGAATCTTCTTCTTAGTTGGCTTCTTTTAAGCTACGAAGATTGGTATTTTTAAACCACAGATTATACAGATTACACAGATTTTTTTTATAAAAAAATACAGGCAACAAATGGGTTGCCTGTATTCAGGTTGAATTATATTTAATCAAAAATTAATTATAATTTGGTATAACTGTCATACTCATGTTATTACTCGTGGTAGTTAACATTGTTTGACGTAAAAGGATTAAGGCTTTTCGAGTAGCACTACCACCTTTAGCTTCGATAACAAGTTCATTATCGGTGATACTTATTACTTCGTGGTTATCACTCCAGACTCCTGTTTTGTCACCTTGTTCATCATAAATCGTTGATGTATAATACTCATCATCTAAAGGACCGGTTAATGTTGTATCAAAAGTTGCGCCTGTTAGTGTAATGGTCATAGAAGTTGGAGCATCTGAAAAAGTTACTTCTTGTCGCAAAGAGTGTGAAGGCTTAACAGTAAAACTGGTTGCGTCATTCACAAAAGGTGCAGGTATTAATACTGTAATATCATCACCAATAGAATCAAATGTACTTATTATTGCAGTCGTTTCTGTTGTTCTCGTGTATTTAGTGATCCAGGTGGTATAATCATCATCCTCAACATGAAGACCTCTAATATAAGCTGTTACTGCATTAAGTCTTTGTATATCTTCAAATGTGCCACCATTAAGTGTAACTTCAAATGTATCATATGGTGTAGATCCATCTAATTCCACAAATAAAGATGCAGATGGTTCGGCAGTGTATGTACCACTACCGTTAACAAAGTATTCATCAGGTACAGTTAAAGTATAGTCAGAAAGTTGCTCAGAAGCTTGATAATGTAATTCTGTATCACTAACCCATTCTGGATATGCAAAGTCGGTTATTAGTCCATACTGCAATTCAATACTTATTGGATCAGGTTCTGTATTATATAAATTACTCATATCTCCAAAACCAACAAAAGTACTGCCATTGGTAGCCTTGATAATAAAATAATCTACTCCTCCAGAGCCTTCATTTCCACCAGTGGGATTTCCCCCGCCAGACCCACTTGGGCATGATGAAAAAAGCAACGCTAACAAAACAATACATACACTTTCTACAATTTTTTTCATTTTCCTATCCTCTTCTAATGTTCTATATTTATTAAAAACTACAAAATTTTCGTTGCCTCAACCGTAAAGCCACTAGTATTCTCTACAACATGTCTAGGTATAGTTACAATAAGCTCATCATGGTAATTTTCAACAGAGTGGTCATCACTAAGAATTACTGTTGCCTTTGTGTCTGTCTCTATAGCTAATATCGCAGGAATATGAAGAAATGGGTACTTTGTAACAAAGATTGTTGTATCATATGTTTTTGCAGATTCTACAAATTTACCATCATTCAATGTAATGGTAAATTTGTTTACATCAGTCGTTGCATTAAACATATACTGCAAAGTACTACTTGCTTCAAGTGAATATGTTCCCCCTGCTCCTCCAAAATATTCTTGAGGAACAGTAATACTATATTTTGAAGCCTTCCACTGAATAAGTTGATGTATTTCAGTATCACTTATCCAAATAGGAGCATAATCTTCGTAGTATTCAAACCCTGTAGCATCTTCATATTCTATAACTATCGATAAATTAGATTCATCTTTCAAAGCATTCATTTCATCTTCAGAAATAAATTTACTATTATTTGTCGCTTTAATAATAAAATAATCTACTCCTACACGGCTGTCAGTATTGGTAATATCTTTTCCCGTTGTAGGCTGACATGATGCTAAAAGCAAACTAGCTACAATAATAAACACAATTACTATTTTCTTTTTCATTTTAATTATGCTCTCCTCTTTTTTTTATACATTTATAAAAGAACATTAGCACTCAAAAGTTACATAGTGATTGTCAGTTGTTTTAAAAACACATCCACTTCACCTCGTACCCTATTTAAAAAGTCTTGGCGCAAGACAGGACCTTTGTGTCCGTCTGGAAAATGCTCGTATAAATAACTGCAGTCTTCTAGGAGACCTAACAACTTTTCTTCATTAAGGCCGATAGCACCTGTAAGCATATTTTTAATGGTTTCTAGCCTTTCTTTTTCTTGCTTGTAAAAAATATCCACGGCCTTAGTATTGTCATCATTTTTTACTTTTATCGTGCTAGTACGCTGGCTCGAATACGCAGAAAGTATTTGAACCGCTTTTTCGGTAGCACAATAAAACGAGGGCGAAACCATGCCATAATTTGATAAATTAAATACGTTTTTTATATTTTTGTATCGTTCGTTAAAAAGATCAGCATATACTTTAAGACCAGAATCACTTACTAGGGTCTCATTAGAGTTATTAAATAAAAAGGTCCCATGCCTAAAGCTCATAGCTACATTTCCAATAGGGGAAAGCTTCGTACAGCTTTGTAATGCTTCTTTAATATGGGGGCTCTCTTTTGCATGTGTTTGTCCGATGGGAAACGAAAAATCGAGCCCTACAAAAAACACAGGGACTTCTTCATTTTTTCTTAAAAAAAGTGCAAGTTCAGTAGCAGTAATTCCAACAGAGCCAAGCGGTGGAAAAACTGGTATATTTGGAAAAGTTTTTTTTATTCGATCTAATAAAGAACTCTTTGTATATTCTGATATAAAAAAAGATACAGTATTAAAACATTTTTGTGCATTTGGTCTCGAGGCTATATCTGCAAATAACGGTATTGTTCTATCATTTAGTCCTATATAAGCCTTATCTGTAGCATACTGTCCCTCTAAACTAACAATTGCATCAATGTTAATTCCATATGAAATAAGTGTTTGAACTGCTGCTCCTATGGCTAAGACATAAAGATTTTCATTATTCTTTTTAATAAATGAAAGATTTGCATCAAGGGATGTACCTGCACCAACAACAAGCAAGGGCTTTTCAATGCTTTCTTTTTGTATTAAGTTATTTATTTTTAGTTTTGAAACATTGTGAAGTGTATTTTTTGAAAACAATTTCCCGAGCCGTACTAAGGTCATTCTGTTTTTCCAAAACTGTGAAATTGAGTTTTGCGTAAAGCGAACAACGTTAGAATAAAAATCTCTATGTACATTTACTTCGCTTGAAGATTCTAAAACAATAACTCTTCTAAAATTTGAAACATTTGGAATGCTACTTCCTCTAAGTTCAGACGAAATTTTAAATCCATCTAAAAGTAGAGAAATATCATTTTCGTTTTGTATTAAAACACTAGAAAAATTTTTATCTAAAAATGTATTATCTATATTTTTGTGAAAAAAATTATATAACGCTTTGTCTTTTTCTATAGCTAAAACAAAACAATCCTTTCGCTTTTCTGTTTGAAGTTTTTCAAAAATTGCCATTATTGGAAAATCTAGCACGGGTGAAAAACAAATAACTAGGCTTTCATCTAAAATAGCAGTGGAGTTTAGAACACTCAAAAAGGCCTTTGTTGGGTCAAAACGTGAAAAGAGATGGCGGTTGTTATATAAAACAGAAACACCCCGAGCGGTTTCTACCAAACAGGGTGTTTCATTTGCATCGGTCACAAAAACCTCGGTTATAGCTTAAAGAAAATATTCAAGTAATACTGAAAACAAGTTATTTTCTAACTTTTCGCTTCCCATAAAGAATGATGAAATATCGTTTGAATCAAATTGCTGTACATAGTATGGGTACATAAAGTTCATTGTTTGATTTTCTAAATCTTCATTTATGACTTCTTCAACATGAGAAAGTACTACAATATCTTTTCCAAGAACTAGTGGTTCTGAATACTGCCCTTCTTCAAGTGCAAATGCAACTTCAAAAAACTGTTCGTTTGATTGTGCTTGTGCTAATTGAGATGCAGCTGCAGTTGGTACTGTGTCCAAAAGAGGAACACTAGCATAGTTTACTGGG
Organism: uncultured Treponemataceae bacterium; assembly: GCA_964369585.1. Taxonomy (GTDB): domain Bacteria; phylum Spirochaetota; class Spirochaetia; order Treponematales; family Treponemataceae; genus CAYJFX01. The sequence goes on from CAYJHL010000077.1 coordinate 4,477, forward strand.
AATGCTTCAATTTCGGTACTATCAACATCATATAAAGCAAGTGCAGCATCGTATCCGAGCATTACTGCAGAAATATTAAAGTCTTTTGCAAGGTTAATAAAATAATCCTCAATAATACCAGCTTCATAAATTGTTACATATGAATGTACTGCTTCTACTAAATCATCATTAGGAAATGTAGCGGGCACTGGATTTGCAGTTACAGAAAAGATAGAATATCCAGATGTTGTTTCAATAACATCACTAACGGTGCCACTTTCTAGTGAAACAAGAGTATTAAATGCATCTTCACCTTTTACAATGTCCTTTAGTTCATAGTGAAGATTGTCGTTTAATGTTCCAGTATCATCAGAGTATTGGTCTATTGAATATTCTGTAATTGCATCAGAAAAAGTAAGTTCATTATTTGCAATGCGGCTTGCTACAGTTTTTGCAGTGTTTTCATCATTAACCGTAATTACATCCATTGAGTATGTTGTAAAAAGTTCAGCGTTATTTGTTCCAAAGGTAATAATTTCTTCTTCTGGATAATTTTCAGTGTTAAAACTAACCATATCAAAAGAACGTTGAGTACTGTTCATGCTTTTAATAAACTCAATTTCGTTTGAAGAAGACTTTATGTTTGCATGATCTGAAAAATAAAGGTCGCGCTTTACTCCCTCTTCAGTTGCTTCTTTAATTCTAATCTTTGTTCCATCAGGTGTTTGTTGAAATAATAATTCTGAGTATGCACCATTTTCATCAGCAAAATAGGGAACCATTTCTCGGTTAATTAAAGAGCTTGGTGCAATATAGCCTGATTTTTCTACTTCATCAATAAAAGCATGTGTTAGTACAGAATAGTTAAAAGCTTGTGTCATTGCAGAAAATGTTGTGTCACCTTGAGTACCTTGTGCTTGCAGTTGTTCTGAAAAATATTCTACTAAGTTTACAAAATCTTCATCATATTTAATAGCTTTGCCATCGTAAGAACCTAGTTCTGGCATTCCAGTGTTTTGTGATATTAACCCTGGGGAAAACACAAATGCAATAGTAATAATTACAAGAAGTAAAACAGACCCCGCAAAAATAATTGGGTTTCGTTTTGTTTTGTGGTGCTCTACCTTTACGGCATCCTTATTTTTTTTGTTCATTCTAATCAACCTTTATAAAAAAATACACGTAGTTTATGCCAAAATCCTCACAGGCATAAAACTATCAGAACTATTTTATCATGCTGTGTAAAGTGTGTCAAGGATTGGACTAGCAATTGTGCGTAATTAAAATGGTATTGCTAATCCAATTTTTCTTACAAATCCATATTCATTGTATTATGGATTTGTAAATGAGCGTATGGCTCGGTAATTAAATAATTTTGAAGTATAAGAACTAGCGCTGCCGCCAGAAAAATTTACTGCATACCCACTAATGTCGCTGAATCCTTGAGTACTTGACCATAAAAAACTATATTCTTCTATATGGCCAAGCGTTTTAGCGTAGTAAAAAACATGCTGCAACATTTCCAGTTCAGGAAGGACCCAATCATTCATACCTCCTTCAACTAGATCCTGTGCTTCAGTTTTAGCTGTTGACCAATAGGACAAATCTTGTTGTTCACTTACCTCGTAATAATTTGTTCCATCAAAATAAAACACAATACCCGTACTTGATTGGTTAGGCATACGCTCCTTGCCACTTGCTCCAGCTCCAATGTAATCACTGAAAATAACTTTATCACCAACCAATACTGGGGTACCTCCAGTATCTATTTTTAATTTTATTACATCTCCATCTTTTATAAGCCCACTGCTATTTTTTTCCATCAAAACAGTACCTTCATCTTTAACAAGTGGGCTTAATCCCATATTCCACGTATTTTCGATATCACCAACAATTTTAATAGGGCTTGTAGTATCATTACTTGTAAAATAGACGTTGTTAGCACTTTCAACCCCTGATGAAGCTCCCGTATTACCTATAATTGTCGGTTTCCCACTTAACTTAAGCTCTGCATTTGACTCAAAAATATACACACCGCCGCCTTTAGCATCCGAACTCTTAGAAATTGCACTATTGTTGGTTATACTTGCTGTATCACTCATTTCTAGAGTGCCGCTAGAAATATACACTCCCCCGCCTTCTGCATGTGACGATAAAGTAGAGAAAGTATAAACGTTATTATAGGTTATACTTGCAGTACCTTTCATATAAAAATTAGTTCCACTAAAAAATACACCACCGCCATTGGCATGATGATAAATAGGGCCTTCTGGTATTGTAACCTTATTACCTACAATTTTACCACCATTTATTTCTAAGGTATTTCCAGTAAAATGCACCCCACCACCAGAAGGGTTAGTCAAATAGTAATTATTATTCTGTATAACCGTTCCTGAGCTAATGATAAGGTTAGCATTCTCTGAAACACTGACTAGAGATTTCGCAGCTGTAACTCCTCCTGGTCCCTTTTCAGAGGTTCCATTGTTATCAAAGTCGGCGGTATTACCACCCATTCCATCTATTGTTATATTTGTAAGTGTAAGCTTTCCTGAACCATTTATTACAATAAGGTTACCGGTAAAGTCTTCATCAACATCACCGTTTTCGCTTGCATCATAGCGCTTAATTGTTACTGCTTTGGTTCTACCATCAGGCTTTCCATTCCATTCTTGAGTGTCACTTACCGTTACCGTGCCTTTTATCCAAATAGTTCCACCATCATTTACCCTTGAAAGTGCTGTTTTAAATGTTTTTACAGGCTCACTTGGGTTATGTCCCAAATAAGTGTCCTTCCCATTATCACTTTCACCATCAAGGTAGATTTCATCTGCTGAAAATAGTTTTAAATTACTACCTTCTTTATATACAAGGCCATTATCGTCTCTAAAAAAATATTTTTCATCAAATGTATGTATTGCTTTGTTCTGTACTATAATAGAGCCATTAGTTTTCATCTGTGGACTCAAGCCTACTTGAGGATCACTACCTGAAAGAGTAAGATCTCCATCAATCTTTATATTACTTATATTAGCATCAGAATTTGCGAACAATACATTGTTTGGTGTTTCACCGGTTAATTCTCCTGTGCTCACATTAATTATTCCACCTGCTCCATTATCTTTTATGGTAGGGCTTCCACTGAGCTCTAACTCCCCATTTTCTTCTAAATAAACACCGCCACCTATAGATCCTTCAGGTACTTTGTTATCTGTTATTGTTCCATTCTCCATAGTAAATGTAGCAACAGTATCAGGACTACTTGAAGGATAAAGACCTACAAGAACACCGGCTGCATTACCGTCAGAAGTATTTGAAGTAATTTTTCCGCCGGACATAGTAAATTGTCCTTGTACAAGGTTTACACCACCCGCATGATTATTAGCTTCATTAAAGCTGATACTACCGGAACTCATAGAGAATCTCGGAGGTAGGCTTGAAGTCGGGTCTATAGAAAGATACACCCCAGCACCACTATGAGCAGCTGTATTTTTGCTGATTGTTGGTTGATTTTTTTCTATACCTTCTTTCATTTCAAATATACTTCCGTCAAATACAGCGACGCCACCACCAAAACCATTAGCAGCACTCTTAGTTGAATTTTCTGTGATTATTGCAGTTCCGGATAAGGTAACCTGTGCTGCATCATCAACAAAAACACCGCCACCTTTATAATTTATTGCAATGTTT